>DYOT01000250.1 GCA_020720345.1 Candidatus Caenarcanum sp. | reverse complement strand
TGTTTCAGGATCTATCCAATTATGGATAAAGTCTTTAGCCTCTGTCTCCCAAAAACCCTTAATCCTTAATAAACATATTAGGGTCGACAGAGCCGATTTGCCCGAAGGCCCACTTCATGACCTCAACCCACTTAATCCTCGGGGCAATTTCCGGTTCTTTAGCCATCTGGAAAAGTAAATCCATAGAATCTTTAAGCTTGGTTTTTCTCTCAAAAGCCGCATTGCTGTCGCCTATGAGATAATCATAATTCCCCTGCCTGACTGACTCATCGATAGAAACGAAATCAATATCACCGTTAGACAAAGAAACTTTTATTTCTTTAATATCAAAACTAAAATTAGCTATAAGCTCGGCAATTTTTTCAATTATAGGCATCTTAACCTTGTAATTAAGGACATCTATCTCCTTAGAAAGCCGTATATTCTGACCTGTAATAATTCCTGTGGCTTCAGTAGCCGTTCTCTGGTTCATACTTCTGGGATCACCAGTCATATATTTAAAAATACCTGTAGTAGACTCAATTTTAGACTCAAAGAATCTTAAAAAATCCCACCCGACAATAGCGTCTTTAAAATCAAGGGGTATAGGCTGATTAGGCATTAAAGTAGGGTCATATTCAATTATAGCACCTTCTTTAATATTAATTTTTCCAGAAAGAGCGCCTTTAGGAGCGAGATAAGGTTTGTTAATAACGAGCCTTAAAGCGTCCAGCTGAAGATTCATAATTGTCTCAGAAATCTCATTAAGCGGAAGAGCTACAAACAGAGGACTATAGCCCCTTTTTGTTTCAGGGTCTTCAAGAAAGGCTGCAAAAATAAAAGGATTAATTATAAAGGGATTTTCTTCAAAGCGAATAATATTTTTACGCCCGGCAAGGGTAATAACATAATTTCTAAGCAAAGTGCCGTCTTTAAGCTTTACATTTCCCCAAAATTCAAGAATTTCAATTTGATCATTTCTTGTAGCTTTATTGTCCGAAAATTGAGAATCTTTATGTGAGCAAATCTCTTCAATACCGTCAAGGTTTTTATAGAGCTTGTTAGCCTTAATTTCGTCAAATGTAGCCCAGGAACGATAAATTTTCGGACAGGTCTCAAAATTTTCCTTTTTAGAAGGATCGAAAACAAAAGCTTCAGAAGGGACAATCGTAATATCAGGACCATCGTATAGAGTTTCATCTTTAATTGTAAACGGGGAAGCGGAATAAACTTCAAAATCATTCCCGTTTTGCGCGGAAAAATGTTTTTGCGCCACTTCATTAACTCCGTCCGAAGTTTTCTTATTTTCAGACTTATCATTCCCTTCTCCAATAAATATCTCATCAATTTTACTGTATTCGTTATCGAAAATTACTTCATCCCCATTTAGTAGATTCTTCTCAGATAATATTGATTTTCTTCTGATTTTTTTAATTTGCGTTGACCAGGAAATAAAAGCAATAAACTCGCCTTTATTGATCCAGTTATCAAGCCCTTTTTCAAATTTTGAAACAAGATTTATGCTGCGAAAAATATCAATCAGGGAAGCTTTTTGTTTTGCCGCATTGTCATGGCATTGTTTTGCCTTTCCCTGAACATCGAACATAGAATCAAGGGAAGAGAACCAGCTTTTCCACAAATGAGCCTTGTAAGTCTCTCTAATTTCATAAATTTCAGGCATGCGTATATTTATTTTGCTGCCTGATGATGAGCTTACTCCCCCGAAAGACTTATAATCGGGATAAATAGCTTTTTCAACAGCGCTTATCGACTCAAGATTGCGGCTTCTTAAACTATTCCACTCGTCCCATTTTGAGAAAATATAGCTTGCAAGAAAGTCGTGATTTTCTTCAGAAAGTTTTTTTTGTATTTTATCATCGTAATATTCAAGGTTATAAGGCATAATTCCCTCCTT
>DYOT01000249.1 GCA_020720345.1 Candidatus Caenarcanum sp. | reverse complement strand
TATATGTAAATTTGGGATTAATTTTCAATAATGACAGTTCAGGGAATACGTAATGCGGGTTTTATAAGACTTTTTCCTGTTTCTAACAACAAGAATAATTCAGGGCATATTAATTTTGCTCAAAATAATTCTTCTGATTCCTTTGAGCTGTCTCAAAGTTTTGTAAAGTCAACTTTAGCCAAAAAATTAAATGAAATTGCCGAAGAACTTTCCGGTGATAATAAAAATGAAGAAGCTATAATACATTATAATAACGCCATAATAGCCAAGCCTGATTATATAGCGCCTTATTACGGACTTTCCAGGGTTTATAAAAAAACAGGACAAACAAAACAGGCAATTGAAACATACAATCAGCTTTTACAGTTTCACCCCGAAGAAATTGAAGCACAAACCTTATCAGGTCATTGCTATAAAAAGCTTGAAGATTACGAAAATGCAAGAAAGTCTTTCCAGAAAGCCTACGAACAGGATCCAAAATATGATTTTGCTTCAAGATCGTTAAAAGAAATCGATAATTTAATCCTTATGCAGTCTAATCCCAAGCTTGCCGCAAAAATAAAAAACGAGCAGGTTCAAAATAATCTGAAAGCTTCATTAAATATTATCACGCAGGCTTCTCACCCTAGCATAATCAAAAAACTAAGCGCTGTGAATTACAGCTTTGATAATACAGACGCACTTTCCGGGCATCAAAACATCGCACAGTACGAGCATAATAAAAAAAGAATAGTAATTACAGATGAATATATTTGGGCGGCTCCTGAAGTAATTGCGGCTTATCTTGCGCATGAAAATATTCATGCCGGTGATAAAGACGGCATCACATCGGTATATGAGGAACAGGACGCTTATGAAGCATCGATAAAATTCTGGATACATAATAATAATGGAGTTAAAGACCCTGAGCTTGATTATGCGGCTGACTTATACCAGAAAAGCCCTCAGGTATTAAGAGACAGGGTTGCTGTAATTTACAGGTCAAGGGATAAGAGCATACCGGAATATTCGCCAAACCACATACCGCCAAGCGCATCCATAGGCATTCGGGATTCTCTCAGGTTTAAACTCTACGATTTATTTTAAAGTTTAAACCGTTCCATTCCACGATTTTCTTAACAAGCTTTCTCTAATTAAATTATTTTTATTGCCCGTTAATAAAATTTGCAGTCTTGTTAAAAATGATGCATCAGGATAAGAACTCGACTTGAAAGGATTTTCTGTTGGCAATAAATTAGAATCTAAAGAGCTGACTATTTTTCCTGCCATATCTTCTGCAACAGTTTCCAACGGGTTATGAGCTGCTCGAATGCTTATATCGGATATAATTTTTCCGGTTTTTTGGTCATATTTTTTGCTTTTAAGTTTTTCCAATATTTCAAGAATGTCTTTTGGGTCGGATATGTCAATTAAATGATTATCATGTGCAGAATGTCCATATTCATGGATAACACTTGTTAAAAAATGATTACTTGCCCAAAATCCTGACTTATGTAAATCCTCTGTATACGGGTCGATATTTTCCCAAGGGAATTTTTTATCAAAAAATAACGTTCTTTCAGGGAAAATTTTGTCTGAATCTTTTGAAACCGGCGATGGAAGCCAGTTGCAAAATCCAAGCTTTTCATTATCAATATTTAATTTTGAAAAATCCTCGACAAAAATACCTTTTGGCAAAGCGAGATTTAGTTTGTATTTTTCATTTAATTGACGGAAAATATCAGCTGTTTTATTACAGCACCACGCAACTATTTTATTTCCGTTAAAATTTGTTTCTATGCCGGTTTTAGAAAACTTATCAGAAATAACATCAATATTACAGGCTTTTATCTGCTCGCTTACTTTAGTATTCAAGCCTGCACAAAAAGAAATTTTATTGTTGAGTCTTGAAACAAACA
>DYOT01000248.1 GCA_020720345.1 Candidatus Caenarcanum sp. | reverse complement strand
CTGAATATCCGCTATCGGTGTGAAAGTTGCCGCTTGTGCATTGTTTCCTGCAAATAAAAGCATTAAAAACAAGCTGATAATAATTTTTTTCATCTTATTTCCTTTTTATATCTATCAAGTATTGATATTAAAACACACATAAATTTTAATAAAGATTAAAACTGTTGTTTGTATCATTTCTTAGCAAAAAACCGGCAAACTTCGCCGGTTTTTTGCTATATTTGGATTGCTTTGTCAGCAGTAAACCGCTTCCTCGCAATGACAAGGAATTAGCCGTATTTGAAAGTTACACCGAAGCCTGCTTTTGGATATTTCCAGTCGAGAGTTCTTGCAGGGCAAACTACTCTGCATGCTCCGCATTCAAGACAGTTTTCAAAACCTACAAGGTTTTTCTGCTGATCTTCATCCCAGCTGTAAACATTAGCCGGACAGCAATAAGTACATGGTCTGTCTTTGCAAACTTTGCAGTCTTCCTGATTTGGCTTCAAGTGTGTTTCTTTGTCGCAGTTGTATTTAACTGTAAACAACTTATCATCAATATGTTCGGGAATTTTGTTTTTTACTTCACTCATTTTTTATATTTCCTCTTTTAAATTTATAATTTAGCCCAGTAAAACGCTCCATACGAGCTTAAGAATTTTTTTCATGTCGCATAATAAAGAGAATGACCTTTCTTTAAGTATTTTAGAAATGAATTCCCTGTATTTCTGCTGTTTTGGAATACTGTCTGTTGTGGTAAACATATTGAAAAATTCGTTAACTTTTCCGGGTAAATAATACTCCATGAATATTTTAGAATTTTTCTCGGCAAATTTCATCACATCTTTGTAAGTTTTTAAATCTTTTAATACAAAGCTGTTATCAAGCTTCTTCTTATAAAGAGAAAGCATATTAGCCGAGAAATCATCTTTTTCTATGGCTTCGATAGCGGTTTCTGCCGCAAGTTTTCCGCTTGTCATGGCGAGATTTGTGCCTTCCCAGTGGACGTTATTTACCAGCATAGCGGCATCTCCGGCAATAAGAACTCCGTCATTATAAAGAGGAGGCATTGCGTTATAACCGCCTTCAGGAATTAAATGTGCTGAATATTCTATAAGTTCACCGCCTTCAATAAGTGGCTTTATAGACGGATGTTCTTTTAATTTGTTCAAAATATCGTAAGGCTTTGTTTTATGGTGTTTAAGGTCTTCAAGTGAAACGCCAAGTCCCACGACAATGGATTCAAGGTTTGTATAAATATATCCAAGCCCTACCATCCCCTGCATAGGTCCGCCGACTATTGTATAAATAACGCCGCTGTCGCCTTCGAGATTAAACCTGTCCTGAATTTTTTCTTTTGGAAGCGCAATAACTTCTTTAATGCCTAATGCAACGTTTGCAGGCTCAATTTCAGGTCGATTCCATGCCTGTTTAGCCAGAAGGGAATTTACTCCGTCAGCAACTATTGTTACTTTTGCATAAAATTCTTCCTGTTCTGTTTTAACGCCGACAACTTTTCCGTCTTCCATTATTAAAGATTCAACGACAGTTTGCGGCACTACAAAAGCGCCGGCTTTTTCGGCTTGCTCTGCGCACCATCTATCCCATTTGGGTCTTAATACGGTAAAACTGCTGTAATGTCCTTCTTTTGCATGTTCGCCATTTCTGTAACCGATGACTGTACCGTCATTATTGCCTAATAACGCAAATTTGTGTTCAACGTTAAATCTTTCCACCGGAGCTGTTTTCCAAAATTCGGGATAAATTTCTGCTGTGGGCTGGACATATATTGCCCCGCCAAATACGTTTTTGCTTCCGGCAAAGTCGCCTCTTTCGAGAACAACGACTTCTTTACCAGCTTTAGCAAGTGTAATCGCCGCTGCAATACCTGCAGGACCTGCGCCTACTATCACCGCATCTACTA
>DYOT01000247.1 GCA_020720345.1 Candidatus Caenarcanum sp. | reverse complement strand
CAGCATGACAGTGCGGTTGCTTTTCGTGTATATTAGACGATAAGTAAAAATCTTAAATTAATAAAGGAGCATAATAATGTCAAAACTTTGGGGCGGTAGATTCCAAAAATCTACAGATACAATGGTTGATGATTTTAATTCTTCGATAAGATTTGACCAGAGGCTTTATAAACAGGATATAGAAGGCAGTATTGCCCATGTAAAAATGCTCGGCAAACAGGAAATTATTCCTGAAAATGACGCAAAGCTTATAGAAAAAACTTTGTGTGAAATTCTTACAGATATAGAAGCCGGCAAAGTTGAATTTGATATTGCGGCAGAAGATATTCACATGAATATCGAACAAATTTTAATTTCAAGAATAGGTGATGTAGGCAAAAGACTGCACACAGGAAGAAGCAGAAACGATCAGGTCGCTCTCGATATGAGGATGTATGTGCGTGATGAAATCAGGGCTATTCAGGAAATGATTTCATCCTTACAGCTTGTGTTGATTAATATTTCAAAAGAAAACATGGAAACAATACTCCCCGGCTATACGCATCTTCAGAAAGCTCAGCCGATTACTCTTGCTCATCATCTTATGGCTTATTTTGAAATGCTGAAAAGAGATAAAGCCAGACTTGATGACACTTATAAAAGAACAAATATACTTCCTCTTGGTTCAGGCGCACTAGCTGCAACCACTTATCCTCTGGACAGGGAATTTGTAGCACAGGAGTTGGGTTTTGCCTCAGTTTCTCTTAATAGCCTTGATGCGGTTTCTGACAGGGATTTCTGTATTGAGCTTTTAAATTCTCTTTCAATCCTTATGATGCACTTAAGCAGGTTTTCTGAAGAAATTATTATCTGGTGTTCGCATGAATTCCAGTTTGTTGAGCTTGATGATGCTTTCAGTACAGGAAGCAGCATTATGCCGCAGAAGAAAAATCCTGATATAGCAGAGCTTGTTAGGGGCAAAACAGGAAGAATTTACGGAAGCCTTGTAGCCTTGCTTACCACGATGAAATCTCTTCCTCTTGCTTATAATAAAGATATGCAGGAAGATAAAGAACCCGTTTTCGATGCTATAGATAATGTTAAAATGTGCTTGCCTGTTTTTGCCGATATGATAAAAACAATGAAAATTCGCAAGGAAAATATGTATCAGGGCGCAAAGGGCGGCTTCACCAACGCAACAGATTTGGCGGATTATCTTGTTAAAAAAGGCATACCTTTCAGGGATGCCCACTCAATAGTCGGAAAAGTTGTTTTTTCCTGCATCCAGAGAAACATCGGGCTGGACGATATGACTCTTGAAGAATATAAACAGGCTTCCGAGCTTATCGAAGAAGATGTTTTTACTGCAATTTCTCTCGAGGAATGCGTTAACAGGCGCAACGTAATCGGCGGTCCTTCAAAAGAAATGATGACTAAAATTATCACTTTAAACGAAGAATATTTGAAATAATATTTTATTTATTTTTTTTTGTCTATTTTTTCAATAACAAAAGAAGGTATAACAAAATGATAAAGTCTTTTAAATGCAAAGAAACAGAAAAGGTTTTTAAAAGAATTTTCTCAAAAAAATTCCCGCCTGAAATTTTTAAAAGAGCTTTCTTTAAGCTTAATAACATAGATGCTGCTAATGATATTGTTGACCTTAAAGTACCGCCTTCAAACAATTTGGAAACATTAAAAGGTGGTAGGGAAGGACAACATTCAATCAGGATAAATGATAAATGGCGTATTTGTTTTCTCTGGGATGATAATGACGCTTATAATGTTGAAATAGTTGATTATCATTAATATATTAATTTATTGAAAAATTATTTTACAGAGTTGATTATATGAACTACGTAGTATATAATAGTATTAAAGTTGAAATTTACAAGGATAGATAAAAATGACTGAATATCTTGAAATAC
>DYOT01000246.1 GCA_020720345.1 Candidatus Caenarcanum sp. | reverse complement strand
AAACATGCCGTATAAATCTATGGAAGAATTGTTATAAAGGAACTTAAATATGTTTAATATGCCTAAAGGACCATTTTGTCAAAGCTGCGGAATGCCGATGGATGCGGAAGGATTGTTTGGAAGTGAACCAGACGGTTCTAAATCTTCAGAATATTGCATATACTGTTATCAGAATGGTAATTTTACCGCACCGAATATTACACTTGCTGAAATGATGGAAAAAGCAACTGCTATTCTTGTCGAGAAAAAAGGAATGCCTGATTTTCAGGCTAAAATGATTGTGAATATGTTTATTCCAAAACTCAAAAGATGGAATTAAACATTTTCTCTGTAACCACAATATCTACAGGAACATCAAAATCATCATACGGAAGGCTTTCAACAAAAAGCTCCTCGGTAATAGGAACAATTTTTACGCAGGTATCTTTTAACAAAGGAAGAAACCTGTCGTAATAACCTGCTCCATAGCCTAGCCTATAGCCTTTTTTATCAACCATTAAAGCCGGAACAAAAACCAAATCTATTTTTTTTAAATCATTTTCTTTTTCAGTTACAGGTTCAGGCACGTTAAATTTGTTTTTTACAAGTTTATCGCCGTATTTATATGGATGTATAAATATTTCTTTTGAAACTTCGTCAATAGACGGCAGAAACCAGTTTTTTGAATCGTCCTTAAAAAGCTCAATAAGACTAATTTCACTATTAAAAGGATAAAACCCGAGAATATTTTTTGATTTTTTGTAAAAATTTTGAGCAATTACACGTTTACTTATCAAAACACTGATTTTTTTTATATCAAGTTCGGTTCTAAGTTTTTTTGCGTAAATTCTATATTCTGATTTAGTTTTATAGTTTAAAGCTGAATTCATAGCTATAATATAGCATATAAGCTTGGGGGTTGTCATTGCTAGGCATAAAGTGTGTGTAAATTCGTTAATTGACATAACGAAGCAATCTTCCAAAACACAATATAGTCTAAAGAAAGATTGCTTCGTAAGTATAATAATAGTTTATACGCCTAATTTTTTGCCTCGCAATGACGTGTAACTATCTATCTTGGAACAGGTAATACAAATTCTCTTTCTAATTCGTTAATTTTGTAGCTTCTATAAATATCTCTTAATTTCCCTACAACAAAAGCAGGGTCATTTTGGACTACAAATAATGCTTTAGCAACTTCTGCAGGAGATAAAATACCGTTTAAGTTGTCTGCGCAATCCTGAAATATAAGCCAGGAAAGAAATTTTCCGGGTGTAATTTTACCGCTCGGATCTATTAAATCTATTAATTGTCCAATAGGACCGGCTTCTTCTACTGTCATAGCGCCATCATTATCCCTGTCAAAAGCTTTTATGTATAAAGATGCAAAAGCCATTCCCTGTCTTAAATCAAGGACTTGCGTTTCTTCATCAATTGAAGAATATGGAATATAAGCTTTTGATAAAATATTTAAATCATCATTTTTGCAAGCTTCTTCAGTTCCAATTTCGCCTTTTAAAAATTTTCTTAAATTTTCGTCGCCGGTTTTCTTTCCGTTTTGGATATGCTGAATCACATGATAAGCTGCATTTGCGCCTTTTCCTTCAGATGTTTCACAATCAAAAGGCCCATTTAAAGAACTAATTAAAAACATAAATCTTCTCCTTATCCCAAAATATTAAACTACCACCTCATATATTTATAAAAACAAACGTATTTAAAATATTGCCTTTTTGGAAGTTTTTATTAAGTTATATTAAGTATTTCCAGAAATACATGTTTAAAATTTTCAAAATAGGGAAAAAGATATATAGATTGGCGAGCAATCTTCCTTCAATCCTTCTCTCTAATTCCTCTCTCTAATATGTGGTAGACTTATCGGCGAAAGCCGTTTTTTTTTGCGCATTTTTATTTCTAAAACTTAATGCTA
>DYOT01000030.1 GCA_020720345.1 Candidatus Caenarcanum sp. | reverse complement strand
GAATGAAAAATAGCAAGAACAATCATTACATTTTCTTCTTCTGCTACTTCAAAAAATACAAAGTGCTTTTTGTAAGAAACATAATAAACAGGTCTGATAAGATCTTCGTTAAAATAAAGATATTTTCTCCAGACTTTTTGTTTTTTTGAAGCGAGTTCTATGGATTCATACAATCCGTTTACATAATCTTCAGCCTGATTTTCTCCCCATTTTTCTTCAGTTGTGTCATAAATATTAAAAATATGTTCTTTAACTAAAGGGTTGTAGATTATTCTCATTTTTTTGACTTTCTTTTGGCGCTACAACGCTGTTTAAACTCCTCTATGGAAGATTTTGGGTCTATTTCTATGCACTCACTTAAAGGTCTATTAAGCAAAGGAGCGAGCTTTGCATTAAGTTTTAATATTTTTTCATGTTCTACCTTTTCGTAATGTTGACGTGCCAAATCACGAAAAAATTCGCTTGCATTATCATAAAGCCCACCTTCTCCGCACATTTGTTCAACGTGCCAAGCTAAAGGATCGGGAAGTCTTACATGGACTCTATTTTGTTTCATAATTGCAACCTTTATATTTTTTAACTTTAATAACATGTTAAAGCCTGTGCACACAAAAGTCAATATATGATGCCAATATAATTCGAGAAAATTTTCGCAGACCGCAAAATTGTTATGAGAGAAGACAAATAACTTATTAAAACGACAAGAATCTTTACTTGCCAAAAACACAAGTTTTTAACGAAACGGGTAAATAAGCTATAGCCCCTTGTTTGAGCGAAGCGAGTTTGGGCGTGTATAGGATAAGGGCTTGAAACGCCAGTGAGTATAAAAAACTTTTCTTGATAGATGCTGAAACAGCAAGTAGGGGCATAAAACTACGGCTCTCCGGTTCGCCTTGTTTTGCAGCCAGTTCAGGATGACATTAATAAAAAAATGCATGATAAAATTTATTTTAAGAAAACAATTCAGGAAAAATAAAACATGTTTGAAGTAAAAGTAGAATCCCACTTCTCAGCGGCGCATCACTTGCTTAATTACAACGGTAAATGCGAAAATCCACACGGACATAACTGGAAAGTTGAAGTATACGCAGAAGGCGAAGAATTAAACGAATCAGGAATTTTAATAGATTTTAAATTTTTAAAGGAAGAACTGAACAAAATTCTTGACAGGCTTGACCATTACGACCTGAATACGCTTGAAGAGTTGAAAGGCATCAGCCCCAGTAGTGAAAACATAGCCAAATATATTTATATTCAGCTTAAAGAAACAATTCCGCAGATTACAAAGGTTTGCGTTTGGGAAACAGAACGAGCTAGAGCAACCTATTATGCAAAATAATTGATAGGCACTCGTCTGGAACTTTTGTATTCCGAATAATCTTCTTTCATTTTGGATATACGCTGATCTGAAGTTAACCCTTTGTATCTAGACTCATCTTTGTTTTTATCATAATATTCATCAAAATTATTAATATCATTAGTATTCTTAGTGGAATCATCCTCGTTTCCAGCACTAAACCCGGAATCTGATATCATTTTAGCAATTTTTGCCGTTTCTGAAATACCTTGGGATGAATAATCATTCCAAAAACTGGAATCTGGCGAAATAAACGGGACTTTACCCTGCTGAATCAATGAATTGCCTTGTTGTGCTGCTCCATAAGCCTGACTTGTGCCGCTACTAGCACCAATTGATGAAACCATACCCTTTTACCCCCAAATATTAAGAAGTTACCCTAAAAATTCTCTTTCTCTCTCTTATATATATAAAAACAAAAACAAAAAAGCGGTTGCTTTTTTGTTACAAAACTTTAGGGTCCAGCTAAAAATTACTGACCTTTCATCGCTCTTTCTATATCTCTTTTTACATCTTTTTTGGCAATGTCTTCTCGCTTGTCATGAAGTTTTTTGCCTTTTGCAAGACCTATTTCAACCTTTGCCCAACCTCCTAAAATATATACTTTAAGCGGAACTAAGGTTTCACTTGCCCCTTTTAATTTATCCGTGAGTTTTCTTATTTCCTGTTTGGTCATAAGAAGTTTTCTTTTTCTTTCAGGCTGGTGATTGTAAATATTGCCCATTTCGTAAGGACTTATATGCGCATTATAAAGCCATACTTCGCCTTTTTCTATTTTGGCGAAGCTGTCTTTTAAATTTAATTTGCCTGCACGGACAGATTTGATTTCCGTACCGGTCAAAACTATTCCGGCATCGTATTTTTCCAGAATACTGTATTCATGGAAAGCTTTTTTGTTTGATGATACGACTTTATATTGTTTGTCCTTACTCAAGTTATTTACCTGTTAATAATAAATTGTCATTCTGAAGGCTTTAGCCTGAAGAATCTGTCTAATATCGATATAATCTTAAATTCAGAAAGAAACAGATCCTTCGCTTCGCTCAGGATGACAAGAAGAAGTTTAATATAATAGATAACTTTTTTACATTCTATCACCAATTTTAAGATATGTTAAGTCGAATTTTTGGCATGTAAAAGCATGCCAAATTCAGGCATGCCATGGTATTCAGCCCGTTGTGTAGTATTGTAAAAATTGTTCAGTTACTTGTTGAGTTCTTTTTCTTTGTGTATATAATCATATTATGGGAGGATTAATTAAGGACTCATTAACATTAGATAATTCATCTCGAAAAAAATTAACCACCCTGTTTGTTTCATAGCTTTGTGTTTTGGGAGAGCGTTTCGTGATTAGATGTAGGGATTTGGGAAGAGTTGCTTCCGTCAGAAGATGGACAAAAGCAGCCGTCGATTGTTACCAAAGAGGATGTGTTTGTACAAGTTGTTTTTACAGTGAATTTTTTAGAGGCGGTCCGCAAAGGTGCCAGATGAAAGCAACTGTACTTGAGCTTGTCAGAGTTCTTGGCAAGCCGACAGGTCTTGAAGAAAAAGAACAGGTTCTTTAATAACCTTTAAAAATGGGTTGAAGAAAGCTCCTGCTTTATTATGCCTTTTTTATTTACAATATCTTCCAGATAATTAATAATTTTTTTCTCTATTTGAGTATTAAACATTGAATTTATTTCTTTAATAAAGAAACTTGGGCTTGTAACGTTTATTTCAATAAGTTTTTCGTCCATTACATCAAGTCCGACAAAATATAAGCCGTCTTCCTGCAATTTTGAAGAAATTCTGCCGCACAGTTCCCGCTCTTTATCGGAAAGAGACGCTTTTTTAAAGAATTCATCACTTTGTGAGTTGAATTTAAAATCTTCATTGCCTGAAAGCTTTGTTATACATTCTTCATAGGCTTCTCCACCTACCATTAAGATTCTTTTATCCTGATTCATAGCGTTTTTTATGTAGTCCTGAACCATAACAGGCACTTCCCCGCTATTTGTAGCGGAATCAATAATTGTATTTATGTTTTTATCGCCTTTTTTCAGGTAATAAACCCCTTTTCCGAAACATTTGTTAAGTGGTTTTAACACTGCTTCCCCGTATTCATTAACGAAATTTTTTATTAAGCTGGCACTGGAAGTAGTTATATTTTCAGGGACAAATTCCGAAAAATTGTTTATATAAAGCTTTTCATTTGCCTTTCTGATGCCTTCGGGATTATTTACAACCGTGGTCGAAGATTTTTCGACAAAATCCAAAATATAGGTTGCAAAAATATATTCCATTGTTACAGGAGGGTCGGCTCTGAATAAAATTAGGTCGAAATCATTTAAGCAGCTGGAAATATACTTTTTATCACAATAAAAATTGTGCTTTGTTGATGAATCTGTAAAAAGAGCTCTATACAATAAGGCACAAGGGCTGCTTCCTTCCAGATAAAGCTTGTCCATTGTAGTAATATAAACTTCAAAATTTCTTGCAAGACATTCTTTAATAAGCCAGAAGGAGGTTATAAGCTCATTAAACTCAAAATATTTAAATTCAATTTTATCAATTACAAAAACTGCTTTCATTTCTTAAATTTTAACAAGCATAGGATTGTTTATCAATTGTTTCTTATTCCTCCGGTCATTTAAAAAATATAATTCCCAGAAATTTATTGTATAATTTAAGAAGCCATTATAATCAAAAATTTAACATTGAATAATAACAATAATATATGGCTTCGTGCGAAGCGGGTGTGCGGTAAAACCGAAAAGGCAACTTTGTTGGCTTTAGAGGTTTTAACCAAACACATTCTAAGAGGAAGCAGTATATTTTTGAATTCTCTTGAGGTTTTATGGGAAAGTTTTTAAAAATTTTATTTTTAAATTTTATTTTTTTATGTGCGCCGGCTTTCGCTCAGGCAGAAAATAATAATTTTTCCATTTCTGATTTTAAAATTAACAAGGTTAATATTGAAAAGGTTTCTGCCAATTCAGGAAACAAACAGGTTGTTTCCGCTGAAAGCAACAATGCCGTAATTAAAAAACAAATTCCCAAGCTCAGGTTAATTGCCAATACTGAAGAAAAACAAAAAACTTTGCCTGTGCATGAGGCTTCGCCTTCAACTAAGCCCGAAATCTCGACCAGCGCAGTTAAAGACTCGACTCATGAGTCAAGTTCCCTAGCAGGAGGCTATGCCGCTTCTGAATCTGTCCAACAATCTGAACCAGTATCCAAAGCAGAAAAAACCCTGAATCAAGTTCAGGATGACAAAAATATTGTTCAGGACAAGGCTTCTGAAAATGATTTAAATGGAAAAGCCCTTGAAAATTCCGACAGTAAAACGGTTTCAAAAATTGACAAAATTAACGAAAGCAGTCAGTCTTTTGATAAAATCCCAATAAAAAAAGACACCTCGGGAAGTTATTATTTAAGAGCCTTATCAGCCTTAGTTATTGTATTATTACTGATTTTTGCATTTGCCTGGGGATACGCAAAAATTAAAGGAATCAATCCGAGTGCAATATTAACAGGAAAATTTGCAGAAAAAAATCTGAACAAGTTTAATATTCTTTCCTCTTCCACTCTGGGACAGGGGAAAGATATTCATCTGGTGGAAATTAATGGAAAACAGCTTGTAATAGGCAGCACTGCCAGCAATATCAATCTGTTAACAGAAATTGAGCCCGAAGAAATTGAAAAATTAAAAGCAAAAAAACATTCGGAAAATACTCCTACTGAAACAAAAACTGAAGACAAACTCCCACAGGAAGACAGTATTCCTGAAAAAGAAATGCCCAACGAAAATGACGAATTTGCGGATCCTGATAATTATTCTTCAAGATATTCTGATCTTTACAAAGATTATAATAAAGAATAAACTACATTATTGCTTCCAGCGCCTGCTCAATATCGGCTATGATGTCATTTACATCTTCAATACCGACACTAAGCCTTATAAAGTCATCCGTAACGCCTGTTGACAGTTTTTCTTCTTCTGTGAGCTGCTGATGGGTTGTGCTTGCAGGATGTATTACAAGTGTCCTCACATCTCCAATATTTGCAACGTGGGATAAAAGCTTCACATTATCAATAAAATTAATTCCTGAAGACTTTCCGCCTTTTATGCCAAACCCTATTATTGCCCCCTGCCCATTAGGAAGGAATTTTTCGGCAAACTTATAGTCAGGATGATCTTCAAGCCCCGGATAATTTACCCAGCTGACTTTTTTATGGCTTTTAAGAAATCTGGCAACTTTAAGTGCGTTTTCCGAATGTCTTTGCATTCTCAAAGCAAGTGTTTCCAGTCCCTGCAAAAGTAAAAATGAATTAAACGGGCTTATTGCCGGTCCCATATCTCTTAATAACTGAACTCTTGCTCGTGTAATATAAGCAGCTTTTCCGAAATCTCTTGTATAAATAACTCCATGGTAGCTTGGGTCGGCTAATGTCATTTCGGGATAAGTGCTTGCCCCAAACCAGTCGAAATTTCCGGAATCCACAATCAAGCCGCCAAGTGAAGTGCCATGTCCTCCTATAAATTTCGTGGCTGAATGCACTACTATATCTGCCCCGTACTCAAAAGGTCTGAAAAGATAAGGTGTGGGAACAGTATTATCAACGATTAATGGGACATGGTTTTTATGGGCGATTCTTGCAAGTTTGTCTATGTCTATTATATTTAATTTAGGGTTTCCAATAGACTCAATAAAAACAAGTTTTGTCTTTTTTGTTATTACATTATCAAAATCTTCAGGCTGGTTGGAATTTACGAAAGAGGTCTTTATTCCTAGTCTTGTAAGAGTATGGGCAAACAAATTGTAAGTGCCGCCGTAAAGAGCTGAAGATGCAACTATTTCATCTCCGGGTCTGGCAATATTTAAAACGGCAAGGGTAATTGCGGCCTGTCCTGAAGCTACTGCCAGAGCGCCGACGCCGCCTTCCAGCATTGTAATTCTTTTTTCAAGGACTTCTGTTGTAGGGTTTGAAAGCCTTGTATAAATATTTCCTGATTTTTTAAGCTCAAATAAACTCGCTGCTTCCTGCGAATTTTCAAAAGTATATGC
Source organism: Candidatus Caenarcanum sp. (assembly GCA_020720345.1). Classification (GTDB taxonomy): domain Bacteria; phylum Cyanobacteriota; class Vampirovibrionia; order Gastranaerophilales; family UBA9971; genus DYOT01. The sequence continues at coordinate 4,581 of DYOT01000030.1, read as the reverse complement.
TGTTGTCTGATATATAGGGACAGCCCTTGAATGCGTTTCACAATCGGGCTCCTGTCCGCCATGTATTGCCATTGTATTAAATTTCATTATTATTCTCCTCGAGGTATTATTTTGGTTAAAATATTGTCAATTTTAACTTTTAGTAAAGGGATTTCATCTATTATTATCATATTTTTTATGACAGCGTCAAAGGTTTTTTTACAGGGCAGAGGAAAGAAAGCTAAAAGCTGCAAATTGTCATTGCGAACGAAGTAGGGAACCCGCTTTTTTGATTAAATATCAAAAAAGAAGGGGGACAATCCAAGAAAATTAGACTTTTTCATTCTAAAGCCTCTTCAAAAGCATTTATTTTTGGATTGCCGCGTCGGCTTTCCAAGCCTCCTCGCAATGACAATAAACCAATACTTGTTATAATTATAAGCCTGAAAGCGGGATTTGTATGTTAAGAAATATTAAAAGCATGGTAAAGGAAAGAAAGCTAAAAGGCTGTGAATGTCATTGCGAGTGAAGCAGGGAACCCACTTTTTTGATTAAATATCAAAAAAGAAGGGGGACAATCCAAAGAAAATTGAGTTTTTCTTGTTATACCGCTCTTAAATTAAATTTTGGATTTTATCTGCAAACGCCTTGAGCGGTATAGGCGAAGCGGGAGTGTATTTTCGGGAAAATCCGGCTTTGCCGGTTTTTCTGAAAATTAAACTCATTCCAGTATAAAGCCACTTTAAAAACATTTAATTCTTATCTTTTTTGGATTGCCACGTCGAGGCTTTAGCCTACCTCCTTCTTTTCCTGACATTTAGTCAGAAAAAGTGGAGTCCTTTCGCAATGACATCGCAACGATTTTAGAAACTTTTCCTCAGCCCTCTGATATTAAAAGAAGATTAGTTCTACATACCTAAAATATAAGCAAACATTAAGGGCGCAACGATAGTTGCGTCCGATTCTATTATAAACTTTGGCGTGTCTTTTGCGAGCTTGCCCCATGTTATTTTTTCATTGGGAACAGCACCGCTGTATGAGCCGTAACTCGTTGTAGAATCGCTTATCTGGCAAAAATATCCCCATAAAGGCGCTTCCTGCTCCAAATCCTGATGAATCATAGGAACGACACAAATCGGGAAATCTCCGGCTATTCCGCCGCCTATCTGGAAAAACCCAATAGTGGTATCTTTAGAAGCCTCTAAATACCAGTTGCAAAGTTCTATCATGTATTCAACACCGCCTTTAACAGTCAAAGGATTCTTTACTGCCCCTTTCATGCAATGCGAGGTGAAAAAATTGCCGGTAGTTGAATCTTCCCAGCCCGGCACGAATATCGGGAGATTTTTTTCCATAGCCGCAAGCAGCCAGCTGTTTTTCGGGTCTATCTGGAATAATTGCTTTAAATCAACATCCTGTAACACTTTAAATATAAATTCGTGCGGAAAATATCTTTCATTATTTTTGTCGGCCGAAAACCAGTATTTTTTCAGGAATTCTTCTATTCTTCTCATCGCCTCTTCTTCAGGAATACAGGTGTCTGTAACCCTGTTAAAATGATGCTTTAATAAATCTTCTTCATCTTCCGGCGTTAAATCACGATAATTTGGAATTCTTTTATAAAAATCATGCGCAACAAGGTTAAATAAATCTTCTTCAAGATTTGCGCCTGTGCAGCAAATGGCAGAAACTTTGTCCTGTCTAATCATTTCTGCAAGAGAAATACCAAGTTCTGCCGTGCTCATCGCTCCTGCAAGAGTAACCAGCATTTTCCCGCCGTTTTCCATATGATTTTTATATGCTTCCGCCGCATCAATAAGTGCTGCCGCATTGAAATGTTTAAAATTTTCTTTTAAAAAATTTGTTATTACGTTTTTAGTCATTTTTCTTCCAATACAAAACTTATTTTAAACCAACCCAAACAGTATCATAAACATAATTCCGGTTAAATAGAATTATTCTATGCGCCTGGTTTTATGGTTTTTACAACTGTTAAAAACGCAAATTTATGGAAAATTTCAGGATTAAATGATTCTGTTTCTTCCCTGAGCATTACTCTTATTGCATCATTTGCCATAACAGAATTCCTGTAAACTTTTTCAGAAACAAGGGCATCAAAAACATCAGCTATGGCTATTATCTGACCAAACTCTGAGATTTCTTTTCCCTGTAGCCCTTTGGGGTATCCTTCGCCATTCCATCTTTCATGATGTTCAAGCGCTCCTCTGGCTATATAATCAGGAAGTTTCATATCATTCATTATAAGTTCATAGCCCGTATGAGCATGGTTTTGTACTTCTTTAAATTCATCGGGGGTCAATGTACCCGTTTTATACAAAATATTATGCGGAATAATTACTTTGCCAATATCATGCAAAAGTCCTGCAAAAGTTAAATCCTTAACTTTATTTTCGTGAAAACAAAGCTCTCTGCCTATTATTGCACTTAAAACAGCAACATTTAGCCCGTGAGTATAGGTATAATAATCATTAATTCTTAACTCGCAAATATTTCCAACTTTATCAAATTTTTCATAAACTTCATCCAGAATAGACTGGGTTGCGTCCAGACAAACAGAAGCTTTTGGAGGATGTCCTTCTTCCAGGCTGAATAAGATTTTTCTTGCTGTATCAAGAAGCTTTTCTACTTTTTTGCTGTTTATTATAGTTTTATATTCAACTTTTTCAGAAAGATTCTGCGGCTCAGGCGGTATCATTTCCTTGAGTTTTTCAGCTATATTTACATTTCTTTGTGCCGTTTTTTCCTCATCACGCTTAAAAATATCCATATGACTAAGCTGCATTAAAAGCTGCGGTGTTAAGTCTGTATTCTTTTCATAAACAACTTTACCGTTTTCATCATACAGATCACAGTCAAGCTGTTTTAATCCTACAAACTCAAGTGCTATGACTCGACGCATATTTATACCCTTTTTATTTAATTATACTAAAACAAATTTGGTTTTGAGGCAGTATATTATAATTTTTAATATACTTAATTAAAATATATCCCATGTTTCAAAGAAAGTAAACATCCGGCTGCTTCAAGATAACTTTTAACCTTAATAATCTTATTTCCATTCCCGACAACTTCAGGTGTTATGTTTAAAACTGTTTTATTTTCCTGCACCGCAATCACAGGAATATTTTTCTCCAGAGCTTTTACTACAGGCAGCCCTCCAAGGCAATCATAAGGCATAACAAGGGCTTTTAAATCATTTATTGTAATGTCAAAATATCCTGCTTTGTTGAAAGCAATGATTTTAGGAGCATTATAAAGCCCTAACAGCACGCAGGGGAGGAAAGTTGATGTAATATATTCCGCAGCAACCTTTTTATTAACAATTTCCGAATTAATCAAAAGGCTTGCTTCATCAAAAGCAGGCGCATGGGCTGCAGGAATCCTGAATTTTTCTGTCAGCATATGTGAAATTACAGCTTCCATTCCTCCTACAGGATCAACTCCTGAACCTTTAATATAATTTGAATCATCGGAATCCCCAAAATAACAAACGACAGCAAGCGCTTCAACGCCTTTATTTATTAATTTCTCACCTGCTTTAACAAGCGTGTCAGGATTTTTCAATTTACCCGTGGAATTTCCTGATTCTGCAATATAAAAATCAACACCGGCGGCTTCTTCTGTAATTTCATAGCCTGTAATATTTATCCCGTAAGTTGATTTTACAGCATTAATCGTGTTTATATGCACATTTAATACTTTTTCAGGAATTGCCTTATCAAAAATTACCCCGATTTTGTTAAATTTAGACGGCCTAAAAGCAATTTCTTCCTTAAAAAATGCATCTATTGCAAAGCCTTCTGTATAAAAAATATTGCTGTTAATTCCAGAAAAAACCGCTGCATTTACTGAATTTGTGTTTGTAATTATCGGGCAAACTTTTGACAGCAAGTTTATATAAGGCGAAGCATCACCTGCATATCCGCCTATGGAAGCACCTATGCCTGTGGGAATTATACAGGAAGCTATAAAATCATTATTGTTCATAATCATTAACTACTGCGGAAAATAGCCGATATAAGGCAAATTCCTGAAATATCCCATATAATCAAGACCGTAGCCCACAACAAACTTGTCATCAATTTCAAATCCTCTAAAATCAATGTCTACATGCTTTTGTCTCGCGCAACACTTGTCTAAAAGCGCAGCAAACTTGATTTTTTCAGGCTTATGCTGCATTTTTATGTAATCAATCATAAAATTCGCTGTTATGCCTGTGTCAACAATATCTTCAACTATTAAAACATTTTTTCCTTCAAGACCCGGCAGTGTTAAATCAACAGGTTTTACGTTTCCGCAAGATTTTTGGTCATGTCCATAGCTGGAAAGCCTTACAAATTCAAACTGAATCGGCATATGAAGGCGTTTAATCAGGTCTGACGCAAATAAAATAGAGCCCGCAAGCACAGCAATAACAACCAGTTCTTCATCTTTCGGAAATACAGCATTTATTTCTTCTGCTATTTCTCTAATTCTTTTTTGTATAGCCTCTTCTGAGAACAACTCCAGAAGTTCGGTTTCTTTTTTATTCAACATTGCAAGCATAATTTTTCCTTTTATTAAATATTTTCTATTAGTATA
>DYOT01000245.1 GCA_020720345.1 Candidatus Caenarcanum sp. | reverse complement strand
AGGGGGGAGGAAATGAATAAAAAAGACAACCTTGATTCTATTCTTAACGATATTTACATACAAATTAATTCTTATAACAAAATACCAAAAAAAGAAGATATTACATATTATATAAAACTTATTGAGCTTTATTTTAAAGGGACTGAGCTTTCGGAAAAATTGAACGCAAAAAAAGGCGACGTTGTTTTTCCGCAGGTTAATTTTATTAAAGGAGTGGGAGTAGAAGAGATTTAAGGCATTTGGGGAATGGATTATACACTTTTAAAAGCACAAAAGGAATTTATTAAAATTCCTCACAAATACAAACTTGATGTGGCAATTTATCAGGGAGGATATGGCTCAGGAAAAACTTTTGCGGGTTCGCTTTTGGGTATTTCTTTGTGCGGTAAATATCCGGGCATCAGGGGGCTTGTCGGGGCGCAGACCTTCCCGCTTGTAAGAGACACTACTCTTGTAAGCTATTTTGAGCATCTTGACAACTATAGCTGCTTAAAAGGCATAAGTTATGATTTTTGCAAAACAGAGGCAAAATTAACTATTTATAATAATGATGGTAAAGCTCCTTCTGAAATATTGTTTAGGAGTTTTGACGATGCGACCCGTCTTAAATCCCTTAATCTAGGGTTCGTTGAAATTGAAGAAATGTCAGATATTTCTGAATCAGCTTTTCATATGCTTTTAGGGCGGCTTAGACAAGCTAAAATTCCACAATACAGGCTTTTTGGGCATACCAATCCTGAATTCTCAAAGGGCTGGATTTATAAAAATTTTATTGAAAATCCAAAGCCTAATTACAGGCTTATTATTGCGCCCACTACAGAAAATACTTATCTCCCCGAAGAATTTGTTGACAATTTAAAAAGGGCTTATGATCCTGAATATTATAATATTAATGTACTTGGCAACTTTGGCGACTACACAAGCGGTCTTATTACAAAAGGCTTTTCTTCTGAAAATATACAACAGGTCAATTATTGTCCTGATTTACCTTTGCATATTTCCTGCGATTTCAATGTGGATCCTATGTGTTGGGTACTTGCGCACAAAACAGATGACAAGGTTTTCTTTTTTGACGAAATTGTTCTTGAAAACACAAACACTGCTCTAACCGTTAAGGAATTTTATTCCAGATATTGTTTGCATAATGCGCCTGTTATTATCAACGGCGACGCTTCCGGTGATTATCGCTCTGTTTCTTCAGAACTTACTAATTATATAACTATAAAAAAGCAGCTTAAACAGCTGGGGTTTACCGTTGATATAAGAATAAGACCTTTTAATCCTCAAATTAAAAGCAGGATTGCTGCATGGAACTCCAAAATCAGAAATGCTAACGGAGAGGTTGGCATTTATATTTCTCCGAAATGCAAGCAGCTTCTTTATAACATTGAAAACTTGAAATACAAGGAAGGGTCGTCTTTACTTGATTTGCCCTCCCATTATCAGGTTAAGTCTGATAAAAAGCTTAAATTTCTTGGCCATCCGTTTGATGCCGCTTCTTATATTGTCGAGTATTACTGGCCTGTCAAGCTTGATTAGTCGAAATAGAGGCGGGCCTGAGGGGCGAACCTTTTATAAAAAACACTTAATTGGATAGATGCTGAATCACCAAGTAGGGGCATAAAACTACAGCTCTCAGGTTCGCCTTGTTTTGCAGCCAGTTCAGCATGACAATCTTGGTTTACTTTTAATGATGGAAAGATCCTTCGGCTTTGCCTCAGGATGACAACCCTAACTTACATACAATGTTGGAGGTTTTTTAAAAATATGTACACAACTATTGACAAAAAAAACACAAATATCAGCCTTTATACTGATGATAACGATTTGTGCTACACATGCTCAAACTTTGACGGGTGCCCCCTTATGTCTGCTATTCAAGGCGAAATCGTGGTCATGAGGTATGAAAAAATTAAGGTCAAAGAATGCGCCATGTT
>DYOT01000244.1 GCA_020720345.1 Candidatus Caenarcanum sp. | reverse complement strand
ATAATAATAGAAATACTACTAAAAAAGCGGCGTAACTGCCGCTTTTTTAACGCTTTTTGACATGTTTATATGATTTCAAGAAATTTATACCGATTCAAAAAAGTAATCCTGAACAAAATTATTTTTTGCGAATTGTTAAGTTAAGTTTTTTAAATTAAAGATAATCATGCATTTTAGTGGATATTTCTATATAATAAAAAAATGGGTACTTACTATAGTAATAGAGGCAACTTTTTGATTAAAACCGGTAAAATTAACGTACTTATTGTGGAAGACCACGCTCTTACGAGATTTGGGCTTAAAACAGCGCTTGATGCTTATGCCAGTTTTGGAGAAGTTTATGAAGCAGAAAACGGTGAGAGAAGTATCGAAGCTGTAATGGAATTTAAGCCTGATATTGTAATAATGGATCTCGGACTTCCGGGAATGAACGGTATTGAAGCAACAAGACAAATAAAAAGCTTTGATGAAAATATTAAAATAATAATTTTAACTTCCCATAAAAATGAAAGTGAAGTTCTGGAGGTGTTGTCGGCTGGAGCAAATGCCTATTGCATGAAAGATATTGAGCCTGAAAAACTTATTCATGTTATTGAATTTGTAAGTGAGGGCTCCATCTGGTTTGATTCTGCGGTTGCCGATACAATATTAAGCACTCTTACCGCCAATAAAACAATTAAATCATTAGAAGTGTCAGCAGAAGAAATCCATTTAGAGCATGGCAGAGGAAAAATTCAACTCACTGAAAGAGAATTAGAGGTTTTAAAGCTCATTGTTGACGGCTACAGCAATCAGGAAATTTCAGAAAAGCTTATTGTTAGCATTCATACTGCAAAAGCTCATGTGTGCAATATTTTACAGAAATTATCCGTAGAAGACAGAACACAGGCGGCTATAAAAGCTTTAAAAGACGGTATTGTTTAGAATCTGCCGTTAGGCAAAATTATATTTCTCAGAACTTTGCCCTCTCTTAGTTCATCAAAAGCTTTGTTTATTTCTTCAAGTCCATATCTGTTTGAGATAAGTTTATCAAGTTTTATTTTTCTTTTTTTGACCAGTTCAATTATTTTATAATAATCTTTAGGGCTGGAACCAATCGAACCAATAATTTCCTGCTCAAAAAACATAATTTTAGCTGGATTTATACTAATATTTTGGTTTGTATATCCTATAATGCATAATCGACCTGTAACACCGAGAGATTTATATGCCGCTTCTATTGTTTCCGGTTTTCCGATTACCTCAAAAGCGGCGTCAATATTTAATTTATTTTGCTTAAGGAAGTCTTTTACAGAAATTTTAGCAGGATTTACAGCATATTTAGCACCCAGTTCAAGCGCAATTTTAAGTTTGTTCTCATCAATATCACATGCAATAACTTCTGCACCTGTTAAAGCTGCAATCTGCACGACATTTATCCCTACTCCCCCGCACCCGAAGACAATAACAATTTCATCAGGCTTAACTTTTGCCCTGTTCATAACTGCATGATAAGGCGTTGAAATTGCGTCAGCAATAATACAGGCATCTTCCAGAGAAATTTCATCTGGCAATAATATTATGTCTTTTTCAGGGACTTTAATATACTGCGCAAAAGCACCGTCTATGTGATTCCCTGGCATTATCATATTTTTGCAGACATTTTCCCGTCCTTCAAGACAGAATTTACATTGTCCACAGGTAAGCACAGAAGGTATTAAAACCCTTTGCCCTTTTTGGAAAAGTTTGCTGCCGATTTCTACGATTCCGGAGGCTTCATGTCCTAAAATCAGGGGAAGCTTTTTAAACGTCGGCACTCCATGGTCAATATAATGCAAATCAGTATGGCAAACCCCGCATGCGGCAACTTTTATCAGTATTTCACCTTCGGTTGGCTCAGGCACAGGGCTTTCCTCTATAAGCAGAGGTTTATTTGGTTCTTTAAATACTGCCGCTTTCA
>DYOT01000029.1 GCA_020720345.1 Candidatus Caenarcanum sp. | reverse complement strand
TTATTGGAAATTTTGTGAATAAAATAAGTATGAAGAAAAAAATTTCAATATTAGGCTCAACAGGTTCAATAGGCAAACAGGCGTTGGAAATAGTTGACTGCATGCCTGAAAAATTTGAAATAATAGGACTTGCAGCAGGCTCTAACCTTGAAGAATTTAAAAAACAAATAAATAAATATAATCCTCAGTTTATCTCGGTAAAAACTCGGGAACTAGCCGAAGAACTTAATAGCCATGTCAAAAACAGGGAAATTTTATGGGGAAATGATGGGCTGACAGAAATTGCTAAAAATACACAAAATAATATTGTTCTTGTTGCGGTTTCAGGAATAAATGGTCTTTTCCCAACGCTTGCTGCGATTGAAAACGGAATTGATATAGCGCTTGCTAATAAAGAAACGCTTGTGTCTGCCGGAAATATTGTGATGGAAAAAGCAAAAGAAAAGAATGTGAAAATTTTGCCTGTGGACAGCGAACATTCGGCAATTTTTCAGTGCATGGCTTCAAGGAATTTTACAGGTATAAAAAATTTGATAATAACAGGTTCAGGAGGTCCTTTCAGAAATAAAACTTTTGAGGAAATTCAAAAAGCCTCTGTACAAGAAACGCTTGCTCATCCGAACTGGTCTATGGGCGACAAAATTACCGTTGATTCAGCCACTTTAATGAACAAGGGACTTGAAGTCATTGAAGCTCACTGGCTTTTTAATATTGATTATGAAAACATAGAAGTTGTTATCCACCCTCAGAGCATTGTTCACAGTGCTGTAGAATTCATTGACGGTAGTGTAATTGCTCAGATGGGTCTCCCCAGTATGCATATTCCTATTCAGTATGCCTTGACTTATCCTGAAACTTTTGAAGGACCAAAAACAGGAACATTGGATTTTGCGCAAATCGGCATGTTGGAATTTGAAAAACCTGACTTTGAAAGGTTCCCCTGTTTGAAGCTTGCATATGAAGCCGGAAAAAAAGGCGAAACTTTCCCCGCTGTTCTTAACGCTGCCAATGAAGAAGCTGTTTTTGCATTTCTGAAAGGACAAATTCAGCTTACAGATATTTATAAAATAGTTCATAAAATTTTGGAAAATCATAAAAGTATCAAAAATCCTGATTTACGAGATATAATAAAAATAGATAAAGAAACAAGAATATATACGAGTGAATTATGCTCGGTTTAAAACAGTTTAGATTAAACCGAGAGCGATAATTAATACAAATAAGGAGTTTGTTATGGAACTTAAGGGTCCAAGTGTAGCTGAACTAAAGAAGTTTATGAGGTTTGAAACATCTGTGGATTTTTATACTATAACAAACCAGCATTTTCGTGGAAAAATTATGTGGGCTGATGAAGCTGCTTTTCAAATAAAACTTGATAATGAAAAGATAGTAACTCTTGTAAGAACAGCTGTAGCGTATTATTCCGCTGCTTAATAAGGGAAAATGATATGACAGAAAAAGAAACTCATCATGTTTGTCCATGGTGGGAAGCATATTTGTTTGATAATCCGTTAAGATATTTAATTCAGAATCCAAAGAAAATACTTGGAGCTTACCTGAAAGAAGGAATGACTGTTGTAGATATTGGCTGCGGGATGGGGTTTTTCTCAATTAATTTGGCTAAAATTGTTGGAAAAACAGGAAAAGTTATATCTGTGGACATTCAGACCGAAATGATTGAAATACTTGAAAAAAGAGCAAAAAAAGCAGGAGTTGGCAACATTGTCCAGACACATTTAAGCCTTCCTGACAATATAAAACTCGATGAAAAAGTTGATTTTGCCATTGCAAACTGGGTGGTTCACGAAACACCTGATATTACAGAATTTTTTAAACAGGTTAAAGCAATATTAAAGCCGGAAAGCCTGTTTTTAGTTGTTGAGCCTAATCATCATGTTTCTGAAGATTTTGTTAATGAGGAAATTGAGTTTGCTCAGCAGGCAGGGTTTAAGTTTTTAGGCTTCAAAGATGCCGGTCGTGGCAGCAAGGGATTTTTACTGCAAGCAGTGTAATATTCTTGATTGTCATCCTGAACTGGCTACAAAGCAAGGCGAACCTGAGAGCCGTAGTTTTATGCCCCTACTTGGTGATTCAGGGTCTACCCAATAATGTTTATAGGCTTATAGCGTATACTGGAAAGATGCTGAATCAAGTTCAGCATGACGATTATTGCTATAATGTAACGTCGGATAGATTGCCACGCTTCCGTTGGTCGCTCGCAATGACAATTCGCATCTTTTAGCTTTTTTTCCTCTTATCTACTTCTTATCAAAAGCTGAAATTAAATTCACCATTTCGATAGCAGATTTGGCGGCTTCTGAGCCTTTATTGCCTGATTTTGTTCCGGCTCTTTCAATTGCCTGCTCGATGCTGTCAGTTGTTAAAACACCGAAAATAACAGGAACTGAAGAATTCATAGCAACCTGTGCAACGCCTTTTGCAACTTCGCTTGCCACATAGTCGAAATGAGGTGTGTTTCCTCTAATAACAGCTCCTAAAGTGATTATGGCATCATATTTTTTGGCTTCAGCCATCTTTTTAGCTATAAAGGGAATTTCAAAAGCGCCCGGAACCCATGCAACATCAATATTTTCTTCCGAAAGTCCATGTCTTTTAAGAGCGTCAATACATCCTTCGAGGAGTTTTGAGCCGATAAATTCGTTAAAACGCCCTATTACGATACCATATTTGCCTTCTTTTACCGTTAATTTGCCTTCGTATATGTTAACCATTGTCTTTTCTCCTGTTTATGAGGATTTTTGTTTTTCTGTCGGCATTTTATCTTCAATTACTAAACTATAAAACAAGCCGCCTACAAGAAAAAAAACTAAACTCCAAAAAATTATTTCTTTAATTATGATTTCCATTTATATCCTCCAATTTTTTAAGAAACATTCTCGCTTTTTTATTAATTACCAGAATTGCCGAAGTTAAAAATTTTTCTTTCATACGTTTAATTATACCTGAATAATCCAGAAAAACTATATTATGTGCTTCATTTTATCACGTTTGGTATTTAAATATTTTTCGTTATGTTCCGTCTTGCAAACAGGCATGCCGACCCTATCAACAATATCAAGATCATAACCTTCAAGTCCGATAATTTTTTTTGGGTTGTTGGTAATAAGCCGGAATTTTTTAATGCCAAGGTCTAAAAGTATTTGTGCTCCAACGCCGTAATCCCTTAAGTCGGGTTCAAAGCCAAGGGAAACATTGGCTTCTACAGTATCCTGCCCCTGTTCCTGAAGTAAATAAGCTTTAAGTTTGTTAACCAGACCTATTCCTCTTCCCTCATGGGCTCTTAGGTAGACCAGAATGCCTTTTCCTTCTTTTTCGATAAGTTCAAGAGCGCCGGAAAGCTGATCGCCGCAATCACATCTAAGACTGTGAAAAATGTCGCCTGTTAAACATTCGCTGTGCATCCTTACAAGAGGAATTTCGTCGGGAAAGTTTTCCGGATTTCCTTTGACAAGAGCAACATGTTCAGTACCGTCCAGCTTGTTTATGTATCCGTATATGTCAAAATTTCCGAAGCGGCTGGGTAGACTTACTGCTATAGCCCTTTCCACAAATCTTTCATTTCTTAGCCTGTATCTGATAAGCTGTGCAACGGTTATAAATTTAATACTATGTTTTTTAGCAAATTTAATGAGTTCATCACGCCTTGCCATAGTGCCGTCTTCGTTTAAAATTTCGCAGATAACGCCGGCGGGATACAATCCTGCAAGTCTTGCTATGTCAACGCTTGCTTCCGTTTGACCTACACGTTTTAACACACCGCCGGATTTGGATTCCAGCGGAAAAATATGCCCCGGTCTTCTTAAATCAGCCGGTCTTGAATTAGGGTCAACAAGGACTTTTATGGTTTTTGCCCTGTCGGGGGCAGAAATTCCGGTAGTAACGCCAAAGGTGCCTGTCGCATCCACGCTTACTGTAAAAGCTGTTCCATGTGCTTCAGTATTGGAGCAGACCATCTGTTCAAGCTTTAATTCCTTTGTTCTTTCAGGTGTAAGGCTGACACAGATTAAGCCACGACCTTCTTTTACCATAAAATTTATAATTTCAGGAGTAATTTTTTCAGCGGCGCAAACCAGATCGCCTTCGTTTTCCCTGTCTTCGTTGTCAGCAATTATGACCATTTCGCCGTTTTTAATTGCCTGAATAGCTTCGTCAACTGTGTTGAATTCAAATTTATCCTTGTTTGCCTTGCTTATATTATTGTCTAACTTTGTCATTTTATACCTAATCTATATTTGTTTTCGGAAATATTGATGACGACTTATAAAAGCGACTAATCTAAGCCGAAAAAAGGAATCCGAAACGAAACGTGTACTTGCTATAATTATAAAAATCCATGTTCCTGTAAATAATTTGCTGTAATAGCGTCAGTTTTATTATCCTTCGAGCCAATAAACTTTTCAACATATTTTGCAAGAATGTCAGCTTCGAGGTTAATTTTATCTCCATTCCTTAAAGAGGGAAGATTAGTTCCGTTAATAGTCGCAGGAATAACAGAAATAGTAAAAACATTTTCGTTAATCGAAGCAATTGTCAGGCTAATTCCGTTTATGCATATTGAGCCTTTATGGACAATATATTTTGCAACATTTTCAGGCGCTTGAAAATAATAAATATCAGCCAGTCCCTGATTTTCTTTTTTAAGAAAAACTCCGGTGTTATCAATATGTCCGCTGACGAGATGCCCGCCAAACCTTCCATTAGCCAACATTGCTCTTTCCAGATTTACTTTTCTATCTGTTTTATATTCATTAAACGTGGTTAAATCAAATGTTTCTTTGGCGGCTTCAACTTCAAAACCGTTTGGCATTAATTTAGTTACTGTCTGGCATGCTCCGTCAATTGTAACGCTGTCGCCGAGCTTTAAGTCATCGAGAATTTTTGAGCAGCTTACGGAAATTACAGCACCCTGTGTCATTTTTGACACAGATGATATTATTCCGACTTCTTCTATTAATCCTGTAAACATAAAATTTTATTTAAACATTTTTTTAAATTTGCTAATAATTTTCGGGTCTTCAGCAGGTTTTGAAACCCTTGCCTTTTGAATCTGGATAGAATCCTGAAGATATTTTATTTTAGATTTAATCTGGTCTTTATTTTCGCAGCTTGAACCTTTGATTTCAAGATATTCCTGATAAGCTTCAATTGCCTCCTTAAAATTGCCGGTTTTTTCAAGAATTTGTCCCAGATTATTATATACATCGGCGCTTTTAGGAGTAAGCCTTATTACTTTTTTTAATTCAAGTATGGCTTCCTGATATCTTTTCATTTCAAAAAGTACAATGCCTAAATTATGCTTGTATTCAGGATTATGGACATCAATAGTCCCTGCTTTCCTGAAAAACTTTACAGCTTTTTCAAGGTCGCCGCTGATTTGATGAATAAGCCCCAGATCATTAGAAAGACTGGCATTTTCCGGATCAAGGTTCAGGGCATCCATAAGATTTTTTATAGCGTTTTCAATATTTCCTTCTTCTTTTTCAATAAGCCCTTTCTGGTAATAAGCTTCAGCAATGTTTGGATTAAGTTTCAATGCTTTGTCAAAATATTCAGCGGCTTCAGTATTTTTTTGCATTCTTGCAAGACAAAGCCCTATTCCGTAATAAGCTTCAGCAAATTTGTCGTTTTGTTTTACTGCGAGCTCAAAAAATTCTTTGGCTTCAAGAGGTTTTTGCCTGTTAATAAGCAGCATTCCTGCTTCATAATAAGCATCCAGCAGGTCAGGATTTATGCTGATTGCTTTTCGATAGGACAAAACTGCTTTTTCAGTTAAGCCCATAGCTTTAAATATTGAGCCCATATTGTAGTTGGTAATAGCATCATCAGGATTTATTTCAAGGGATTTTGCAAACTCTTCGATAGCATCCTTGTACTTTTCCAGTTTAGCGCATACTGACCCGAGTGCAGAATGAGCTTGATAATGATTAGGATTAATTTCGATAGCTTTTTTGAGTTCAATTTCCGCTGGTTCATAATTCTCATTTTTATAATGAATATACCCAATGGCATATCGGATTTCAGAATTATCAGGGTTTAGGGCTATAGCAAATTTAAATTCCTGAAGGGCTTCATTTATCCAACCTAAAAACCCGTATGCAATTCCAAGATTATTGTAAGCATCTACGTTTTTTGGATCAAAGGTTATCACATATCTGAATTCAGGGATAGCTTTTTCATATTTTTCATTTGCCATGTAAGTTAAGCCCAAATAGTAATGGGTTTTAGTATTGTTAAAGTTTAAATCAGCAGCTTTATCAAATTCCAGCTTTGCTTTTTCATAGTTTTTTTCGTTGTAGTGCAAAATTCCAAGGACAAGTCTTGCATCAAAATTATCGGGATTAATTTCAAGAGCTTTTTCATAATATTTTAAGGCAGGGTTTTTGTCGCCTAATTGCTCGTAATTTAGCCCTAAAATGTAATAATATTCGTCAGAATTTGGATTTTTTTCCATAAGTTCTTTTATGAGCTTGATTGATTTTTCATATTCTTTATTTTCGGTATACAAAAATGCAAGCTGAACTGCAATATCTGAATCAAAAGAAGTTAGCTCAAGGGCTTTTTCAAGGTATTCAACAGATTTATTTATCTTGTCAGTCAGTTCATAAGCTTTTGAAAGTCCTACAAGGGATAAAATATAATTAGGCTTGGAGGAAAGAGATTTTTGGTAAAAAGCAATAGCTTTTTCAAAATTGCTCAGGCAAAAATATGAATCAGCTATTTTTTCCATTATTTGATAATCGGTCGGTTTAAATTCCAGAGCCTTTAAATACTGTTCAACAGCTTTTTCCTGTTCTTTATTTTCTTTAAATTCATCTGCTTTAGCGAGGTAAATTTCAAAATCCGACAAGTTTAAATCCTTTTTTAATTTTTAGGGCAATTTTTATCTTATATATATTTTATTTTATACCTTTATAGGAAACTGTCCAGTTTTGGGTGATGGTTATAAAGTTTCTACCCACGGGATAAGCTTGTATCCAACATTCGTAACGGTATGAAGGTATTGGGGTTTTTTTGAGTCAGGCTCTATCTTGTTTCTTAATCCGCCAACATGTACTCTGACCATTCTTACATCTTCGTCAGCATCATAACCCCATACTTCATTGAGAAGTGTAGTCAGGTTAACTGCCTGATTAATATGCTGCATAAGGCAATATAATATTTCAAATTCTGTAGGAGTCAGTTTTACAAGTTTATCTTTTACATGGACTTCCAGTGAATCGGGATAAAGTTTAAAATCGGCACTTTCAAGGATTTCCTCATTATGCGATCGAGAAGGGTTTGTGCGTCTTAATAGCGCCCGCATCCTTACAAGAAGCTCCTGAATATCAAAAGGCTTAATCAGGTAATCGTCGGCTCCCGAGCTAAAACCTGTGATTTTATCTTCAATAGTACCTTTGGCTGTTAGCATGATTATCGGTATTTCTTTAGTTTTGACAGATTTTCTCAAATTTTTGCATACTTCAAAGCCATCCATTTTAGGCATCATAACATCAAGAATTATCAAGTCGTAGTTGCCATTTTGGGCTTTTTGCAGACCGTTTAATCCGTCTTCGGCAGAATCAGTACAAAACCCGCTCATCTGGAGATCTATAGAGAGCCAGTCCATGATTTCTGAATCGTCGTCAATAATCAAAACCCGATTATTCATAAAATTTTTAGTTCCCAATTCTTTTGAAATAATTTTATCAGATAAAATTCTTATTCGCTAATTAAAATAATATAAAGGCGGCAAACATTTGTTTGCCGCCTTTATGGAAATTATATCAGTCCAGATTAATTATCCGCTGGTGCCTTAACGGTTTTTGTAATAAGACTCCCGGAGTTTTTGTCGTACCCTGAAATAACTATAGTGTCTGTTGCATCATCAGCAGCCAGCACAACTGAACCAGGTGCTGTTCCTGCTGTTGCAAAAGCCGGATTGGCATCATCTATAGGGTTTTTGTTTTCTGCGTTTAACTCATCAGCAATATCTGTAGCAATTTGTGTAGCTGCGTCCGAAGAGTTAAGAGCGAACCTGCTTGTGATTGATGAAGCTGCCGCACTAACGTTAGCTTTTACAGTTGAATCTTTTGCCTGGTCTGCCGCGTTAAGAAGACTTGGTGCTGCAATCAATGCCAAAACGCCTAAAATAACAACAACGATTAAGAGTTCTAAAAGTGTGAAGCCTTGTCTCTTTTGCATAAGTCTGTGTCCTTTCTTTACAACTTAATACTCACCATGTTTTTTTATTTATAATCTTTATATATTTCTTAAAAACAGAAATATACTTTGTTTTTTCACAATAATTATTATTATCCATGTTTCTGAAAAAATAAAGTGTTTTTAGGAAAATTGTAATAATCGGAAACATATTTCTCAAAAAACAAATTATGAACATTTGTAAAAATTTTTATACCCAACCAACACTTTTTTTCTTGAGTAGTTTTTTATAATATATAGAAACATATAAAAATAAATAGAAAAGGAAAAGGAAAATGGTTGAAGCAGTAAACAATAACAACAATTCAACAGGCGTGTGTGGAAATCTCGCAGTCGCGGCTGCTGCAACAGCAGGTGCCGCAGGCGGCGCAGTTTATGGGGTAAAAAGAACTCCTGAAGCTGTTAGCAAAATTATTACCCAATCGCTCATAGATAAAAGCAAAATTGGTTCATTACCCGAATCTCACAGAAGCATAGCAAAAAACATTGCAGATATTGTAGATTTTTCAGCAAAAATTGTAGCAAATCCAGGTGAACAGATTCAGAGTTCCCAAAAGAAAATTCAGCAGCTTTCTCAAAGAGTTAAAAATGAATTAAATGATATTGGAAAACAAAAAGTTGGTGATGTTGCCGAAAAAATAATTCCAAGTACTACAGCAAATATAGTTGATAACTTATTATCTCCTGAATCAATAACTGGAAACAAAGCAAAAATAACTGAAGTTATAGACAAGTTAGGAAAACAAGCAGGAATTGAAAATATCAAAGAGGAAACTTTCAGTGGATTACTAAATAAAGCTGGACAACAGGTAGGTATTGAAAATCTTGAAGGGCAAACCGTAAGTTCAACAATAGGGGAACTGGGTGAAAAAGCAAGAAAGGCTGCTCCTGATTTAATAAATACGGCTGAAGAAGCAACTAATAAAATTGTTGATGATTTGGGCAAAAAAGCAGGAATTGAAAATATCAAAGAGGAAACTTTCAGTGGATTACTAAACAAAGCTGGTCAGCAAGCAGGGATTGAAAATCTTAGCGGGCAAACCGTAAGTTCAACAATAGGGGAACTGGGTGAAAAAGCAAGAAAAGCTGCTCCTGATTTAATAAATACGGCTGAAGAAGCAACTAATAAAATTGTTGATGATTTGGGCAGAAAAGCAGGAATTGAAAATATCAAAGAGGAAACTTTCAGTGGATTACTAAATAAAGCTGGACAACAGGTAGGTATTGAAAATCTTGAAGGGCAAACCGTAGGTCAGTTTGTTGATCATTTAGGTGAAAAAGTAGAAATTAATACTCGAGAATTAAGAAAGCCGGAAAACATTAAAACAGCGGGCAAAAATATTGCAGACCAAATTTTTACAGCTGTAGAAAAGCGTACAGGAGAATCTATAGACAGAGAACAAACTATAAAAGGAATATTCTCCCCTCTGATTGATCAAATACACTCATTCCATTCTGAAAAAATTAAACCTTTCTTTGACTCAGGTTTTATTAAAAAAGACGGGATTAAAAACGTTAGCTCAAAAATAAAAGCAGCTCTTGTAAGAACTCCTGCGATGTGGGCAGCAGGAGGAGCGGCAGTACTCGGCAGTGTCGCTGTCGGTGTTAATTACCTCATCAACAGAAGTAAAAAATCTGAAAGTTCACAAGAAGTATAATTAAATATTATTTATAAAAAAGCCTGTTTTTTTGCCAAAAACAGGCTTTTTTATTTTGAAATACAAATTAAGTCTAAAAACGTCACCCTGAACTCGTTTCAGGGTCTTACCAAATAACAATTTAAAACAAAAAGCGAAAGTTGGCAAGATGCTGAAATAAATTCAGCATGACGACCTTTTTAAAATTCAGAACTGAATTGCCCAGTAAAAACAGGCTTTTTTTATGCGGTTATATTTGTTGTATAATTTTTTGTTAAGGAAATGAAGAATAAAGATTTGCGAAGCAGATGCAAAGAAATACTTGATGCTGTAAATATAGTAAGTACTCGTTTCAATTCAGATTCATGTTTTCGGCAAAGTCTTATCATTATTGAAATTCATGTTTTTATAAATCCGAAAACAAATTTAAGTTGAGTATAAGTAAAATGAATTTAATAAAAACTATAAAAAACATAACAAATTCAACACTTAAAGACGATTGCCCCGGCATGGCGGCAGAAATGGCGTTTAATTTTATCCTGTCGCTGTTTCCGTTTTTCATCTCAATTACTGCTGTTTTTGGGCTTTTCGGGTCGCAAGATATAATAGATAAAATTATCAATTTCCTGAAAAATATTGCACCTCATGGAGCTCTAAATCTGCTTGAAAAGACTTTAAATGAGATGATACAGCCTTCTTCAGGCAGTCTTTTGGCAATAAGTTTTGTGTTGGGACTTGTTTTTGCTTCCAATGCCATAAATACAATTATGAAAGTTTTAAACAAAGCTTATGGCGTTCCTGAAACGCGTTCTTTTTTTAAAACAAGAATAATTTCTATTTTTGTTATTGTCATTTTTATTCTTGTTATGTTTTTTGCTACCAATGTGGTTGTTATGGGAAATGTTATTCTCGATTTTTTGCATGAATATTTTTCTTTTCCTGAAAAGCTTGCAAAAGCAATACTTTTTGCAAGATGGCCTGTAACGTTTTTTATGCTAAGTACGATAGGGCTAATGATTTATTACTTTTTGCCAAATATAAAGACAAGTTTTAAAGTTAAATTTTTAAGCGCTATTCCCGGAACTTTGTTTTTTACAGTCTTTTGGTTGCTGGTTTCAAGGCTTTTCGGGTTATATGTAGAAAATTTTAGCATGTTTAATAAAGTTTATGGAGCAGTAGGAGCTGTTATAATTCTTTTATTATGGCTCTATTATACTTCGCTTGTTATTTTAATAGGCGGGGAGATGAATTCAGAGGTATATAAGCAGATAAGAACCAGAAACTACTAATAAAGGCACTTATTTTGTGATAATTTATTGTTATACTGCCTCAAAATTAAATTTAGGATTTTTCTTGAATTTTATAAA
>DYOT01000243.1 GCA_020720345.1 Candidatus Caenarcanum sp. | reverse complement strand
TTTATAAATATTTAGCCAATCTCGCATACTGCGAGTTGTTTAAAAGCATTAAAAAGGCTTCTTTCCAGTAAGACCTGTCATAACATTCAACAACCCTACCGCTTTTAATTCTTTCTTGATTAAACCAGATAATATTTTCCATTGCTTTTTCAGAACCGTTATCAAAAGGAACTTCAAGCCCAAATGCCGCTTCTTCAATTGACGGCTCTTTTAAAAACCTTAAAACCATAAGTTTTACAACTTCTATGTCAATATCAAGATTAACTTTTTTGTTTAATTCGTGCCATCTTAGGCAAAATTCAATTATGCCGTTATGAACCCTGTTAAGAATATTAATTCTCTGGTTAGAATCCTCAAAAAGCAATGGAGCACAGCAGTCATAACCAACAACACCGCCATGGGGAGCGGAAAATATAGATTCAAGCAAGCCCCCATATCCATAAGTCAAATTTTCACCGCTGGAAATATACCCTTCTTTCTGACAGTCAAGCTGAATACTTCTTTTATAAACTTCAAAATACTTTCCATCAAGCTTGAGGTCAGTCAATGATTCAACACAATACTGTATTGAGCCGTTATAGCCTATATCGCAGAAAATATCATTACTTTGCATACTTAAACTATCAACATAATTAAGAAGATTTTTCTTTTTTGACGAGCAATGTTCATAAATTTCGGACTCAATAGATAGAAGTAAATTCTCTGTTTTTTCATGAATTTCTTCCCTGTTAAATTTAAAAGGCTCAATATTGTCTTCATCTCCATGAAATCCTGCCTTTTTTATTTTTGAAATGACTTTTTTGCTGTCAAATCCAATACATTCAAGCAGCTGTTTTACTGTATTAACTCTCTGAAATCGCAGAGTATTATAAAAATAAAGATTTTTTTCGTGATTAATGGGATAGTCAAAATCAAAAGCTATCAGAGAAGAAGACCGCCTTGAAAGGAAAATATACTCGCAGTTAACTCCCATAATGCATTTTGCTATTTTATGCGGCAAAAAGCCATCTCTGCTGTTAAAAAATATTTTCTTTTCGCCGGAATTTTCTACAACCCATTTTGTAAAGGCATAAAAAATTATTCCCCAGTAAAAGCCGATTTTATTATAAATATCAGCGTTTGAATTCTCTTTTTCTGTCAAAAGCTTTACAAGAAAAGAAGTCGGATAGTTTTTATGGTCGTATAGATCAATAATTTTCTTACCTGTTACGTTTTTATTAGAAAAAGATTGATCATAGTTATTAATGCAATAGAACGTGTTTATATTTTTTTGGCTTGCTTTAACGATATCAGAAGCATAATTGTCACCAATATGCATTAATTCTTCGTTTTTTATTCCCAAATCCTTAATTATATAGTCATATAGACCGCCTTCAGATTTATTAAAGCCTATTTCGCCGGACACATAGATAGGATGTTCATCATAGCCGGTGTTTTTAAGCATTAGCCTCAGAACTTCACTGCCCAGATACATATCACTGGCAAATATAATTTTATATTTGTCTTTTACAGACTTATAAAAATCAAATATTTCATTGTTTGGAACAACATGCTGAACTTCCAGCGCAACTTCATAATTGCTGATTTCTTCCAGTTTGTCTTTAAAAGCAGGCTCAATTTCACCAAGAGCCTTATAAACGCCGCTTAAAGTACACTCGCCATTATATTTTTCTCTTTCCTGATTTTCGGCAAGCATTCTTTTTGCTTTGAAATTATTTTTATATTTGCTTTCAACAATATCGAAAATATCTTTCGGGCGAAAAGTACTTCTTAAAATTGCAGTATCAAAAACATCAAAGGAAATAACTTTTATATTGTCCCTTATTGCCATTTCCATGTCTTTTATAGAAAAATCCCTAGGCATATCAACTCTCCAGAATAACTCTTATATAATAATCCAAAATTATTTTGTTCAGCAACCAATATGTAGAGGAGAGTTAAATTTTTCCTAA
>DYOT01000242.1 GCA_020720345.1 Candidatus Caenarcanum sp. | reverse complement strand
ATAACTTTACTTTATGCCTTTATGCAGAAAGTTATAGACCTTATAACCGTAGGTTTTACCAATTATTCTTGATAATTCAGATTTATTAGTTGCCATAATTCCGTTAATATCGCCAAAATGCTCCACCAGCATCTTTTTATGAGAAAGCGAAAGCGAAGGGATTTCATCCAGTATTGATTTTATAGCATATTTTTCTCGTAATTTCCTATGATAATTGACAGCAAAGCGATGCGCCTCATCTCTTATTTGCTGGAAAAGAAATAACGCCTTAGAATTTGAAGGGAAAATAACAGGTTCAGACTGGTCGGGAAGAAAAATTTCCTCGAATTTTTTGGCAATAGAGACTACCGGTATAGTATAAAGCCCTAATTCATGCAGGGAATCCAGAGCTGAAGAAAGCTGTCCTTTCCCTCCGTCAATTATTATTAAATCGGGAAATGTGGTTTCTTTTTTTTCTTCATGTTTATAATCCCTGCCGGATAGATCCTGAATCGAGTTCAGGATAACACGGTAGCGTCTTTTTACAACTTCTCTTATAGCTGCATAGTCGTCGGTCTGGCTTTCCATAAGCGTCCTGATTTTATATTTCCTGTATTCTGATTTACAGGGTTTTCCGTTTATGAATACTGCCATACTTGCAACGGTATTTGTTCCCTGAATATGGGAAATATCAAAGCATTCGATTCTAGAGGGAAAATTCGGCAGGTTAAGACTCTCCTGAATATAATTTCCGACATCGTTCCACTGGTTTTGCAAACTGTGCATTTGAATAATTTTCAGGTTTTCAAGTGAAGCTAAAGCGTTTTTATTCGCCATTTCAATAAGTTCAAATTTCTTTTGCGATTTTGTGTTATCGCTATGAGGGAAGAGAATATTAACTTTTGAACCTTTCCGAAAAGTCAGCCATTCCTGAATTATTTTGTTTTCTTCACTGTCCAATGCGAAGGAAAGGAGGATTTCTTTCGGAATTTCATTTGTATCAACAAGCTGGTAATACTCCTGAATAAATGTTGTTAATGCCTCATAAGGCATATCAAGCATATCAAGGTTTATGTCAAAATCTTCCTTTGCAATGAGCCTTCCGTCCCTTACTTTCAATAAAACTATGCTCATAATAAGTTCTTCAAAGGCAAAAGCCAGTATATCCTGATTTACATCAGTATTTTCCGAAACTACTTTCTGATTGCCCACTGATTTCATCATATCAAAGTAGCTATCTCTGTATTTAGCGGCTTTTTCAAATTCCTGTTTTTCTGCAAATATTTCCATGCGGCTTTTTAGTTCCGCTAAAAGCTCCTGCTGTCTGCCTGAAAGAAACATTTCCACCTGTCTGACAATTTCTTTATACTCTTCAGGAGTTGCCAGCTTTTGACATGGGGCGAGGCACTTTCCTATCTGATAGTACATACAGGGACGATCTTTAAATCTTGGATTTTTGCACTGCTTAAGCGGAAACATTTTTTTTATAAGTTCAAGCGTTGAATACATTGCCCTCGAGTTCGTATAAGGACCGAAATATTTACCTTTTTGCAGTTTTTTATCGGCTTTTCTTGTTATTACTATTCTCGGGTAGTCTTCTTCGGTTATTAAAAACCATGGAAATCTCTTGTCATCCTTAAGAAGGACATTATATTTTGGCTTATGTTTTTTAATCAGGTGCGATTCAAGGATTAGTGCCTCAACTTCCGAGTCTGTGATGATAAAATCAAATTCAATTACCTGAGGCACCATAACCCTAAGCTTTGGCGAGTCATGATGTTTACCAAAATAGCTTTTTACACGTTTTTTTAGATTTTTTGCCTTGCCTATATAAATTATTTCATTATTATTATCATGCATTAAGTAAACTCCCGGTGCATCGGGAAGCAATGCAAGTGATTCTTCAATCGTAAGTTTAGGTTTCATTAATAATACCGGCTAATCAACGCACACCAATATTATTGCATATTTTAGGCTCGTTGGAACAGTTATTA
>DYOT01000241.1 GCA_020720345.1 Candidatus Caenarcanum sp. | reverse complement strand
TATAATTATGATTATAAAAATTCAGAACAGGGAAGCCATGTCAAAAATACTAATAATATCAAAAGATTCGGTGATAACCGGCGACCTGAAAAAACTTTTAAGCGGAGTAGGGTATGAAGCTTTTTCCGTGGAAACGGAAAAAGACGCAATAAAATTATCAGGGGAAATTTCTCCTGATATTGCAATAATTGACACCTCTACAACAGACATAAATATTGCCGGAATTTGCCGGAACTTGAAACTCCAGAACGAAACAAACGATATACAGATAATTTTGCTTGCTTCAAAAGATTCTCCTTCAGAAGAAATACTTGTTGGAGCAGACGGATATATTACTAAGCCTTTCAACGAAAACATTTTAATTGCTACAGTTAATGCCCACTTAAGAATTAAAAAGCTTCTTGACATTTTATATACAAATAATAACGAACTGGCAAAGAGTTTATACCAGTTAAATGTGCTTTATAACATAAGTTCACAGCTTGCCGGAACTCTTGACAAGACAAAGCTTATAAATATTATGAATACAGGCTTTGAAAAAAGCTTAAACTTTTCACTTTGCCACGCTCTTGTAATGAATGATCCTGAAGATGCTACTTTAATTATTAATTCACTGTATCCTATTTCTGAAAGCCTTGAAGAAGCTTTAAAGCTGCGGGCAATGCTTTCTTATAAAAGCTTGTTTGAAAAAAATAAACTGCCTTTTGAGCTTTCTATAAATAATATTTCTATAGAAAAGCATTTTAAAGAGCCGGATGGGCATCTTGACCTTAATGTATTGAGCTGGGATCGTTTATTTTCACCAATAAGCACAGCGGACAAGTTTTTTGGGACTGTAGAAATTATAAGAAAAAGCGAGTTTTCCGGTGAAGATTCAACCTGCTTCCAGACAGTCGTAAAACAGGTTGCACTGCCTCTTGAAAGTGCTCTTCTATATGAAGAAATACAAAAAACAAATATAAAACTGGAAATGCTTGAAAAACTTAAATCAGAGTTTATTTCAATTGTGTCTCATGAGCTAAGAACCCCTTTGACTTCGATAAAAAATTCGCTGGAAATGATGCTTTCAGGCAGAATGGGAGAGATAACCGATATTCAGGACAATTTTCTTAATCTTGCAAAAAGAAATGTCAACAGGCTTACAGGGATTATTAATGACCTTCTTGATTTGTCTAAAATCGAAGCAGGAAAAATGGAATACCGCTTTGAGCCTCTAAATATACTTGAACCGGTTAAATTTGTGCTGTCCAGCTTTGAAAACCTTGCAGAAAAGAAAAATATCAGGATTTCTGTTAGCTCAATTAAAGAAGAGTTCAAGGTATATGGGGATTCAAGCAGAATTGAGCAGATTTTAACAAACCTTGTTTCAAATGCAATAAAATTTACACCGAATAATGGCGAGGTTACTGTTAATATAGAAGAGATTAATGCTGATTATATAGACACAACGCTGTTTTATAATGATTCATCTTTTAAAGATTCTGATTTTGAGCTTGATTTTGGGCAAAATTATGTAAAAATAACCGTTGAAGATACAGGTATAGGGATTAAAAAGGAAGATATCCCCAAAGTTTTCGATAAATTCCAACAAATTGAAAGCTCTCTAAGCAGAGAAGTCGGGGGAACAGGTCTTGGTCTTCCTATTGCCATGCAGCTTATAGAAGCCCATAAAGGAAAAATATGGCTAGAAAGCACGTTTAGTAAAGGGAGCAAATTTTCTTTCATTATTCCGATAATGCAAAGTAATTCCGATAACTATATTCCGCCAGGCTGTAAAGCGATTTAAACTACAGAATAGCCAAATTTGGCAATTCAGGTTAATATATTTTTATAATAAGAGGACAAAATGAATAATCGCATAAATATTTTCTGTCTGATATCTGGAATTGTCTGTCTTATAACAGCTTTTTTACATCTTATCGCCGGTCAAGCTAATGTTATTCAGCCTTTTTTAAAATCCGGTTTATTACCGGATGCCAAATACACATTGCTTGCGT
>DYOT01000240.1 GCA_020720345.1 Candidatus Caenarcanum sp. | reverse complement strand
TAAACTCATTCTAAAAAATCTGCAAAAATGGAATTACTTAACAGTATTCCATTTTTTGTTAGCTTTAAATTGCCGTTTTCATAAACCATTAGGTCATAATTAAGATATTTCCCGATAATTTTAGAGTATTGTTGAAAAATATCGACTCCATATTTAATTTTAAATTCCTGCGAATTTATTCCGTTTGTTAGCCGCAGCCCAAGAAATATAGCTTCTTCCAGTTTTGCTGTTTCAGAAACTTTATTTTCAAAAGCTCTTTCAATTGGATTTATAATATATTTTTCCAAATTTTCAGTGTTTGAATATCTCGTCCCCTCTAAATAACCATGTGCTGCCAATCCAAACCCAAAATACTCTTTATTCTGCCAGTAAGCCTTATTATGTCGGGATTCAAAACCTGATTTGCAAAAATTACTGATTTCATAATGATTAAAATTATTTTTCTCTAAAATTTCAATAGTTTTTAAATAAATTTGGCTTTGAAGTTCGTCATCAGGAATATTCTCCGGCGGATTAACAGAAAATTCCGTATTCTCTTCTATTTTTAGCCCATACGTTGAAATATGGTTTATATCAAGACTCAAAGCCTGCTTTAATGATTCTTCCCAATTTTCAGATGTTTGAAATGAATGAGCTCTGCCCTGCAAAGAAAACTCATCGTTTCCTTTTTGGGCATACGCTCCCGCTTCGCATGGCAGCCCATAAATCAAATCAATGCTTATATTCTCAAAACCTGCTTTTTTAGCTATTTTTACTGTTTCAACAGCATCTTTTGCGCTGTGAGCCCTGTTTATAATTTTAAGAAGCCTGTCATCAAAACTTTGAACGCCTATACTTAACCTGTTTATGCCTAAGCTGCGCAGATTTTTGAGATAATTAAAGTTTACAGCTCCTGGATTAATTTCCATAGTTATTTCGGCATTTTTTGAAATTTCAGTTAAATCAGCTAAAAGTTTAAAAATATCTTTGTAAAATGCAAAATCAACGACTGAAGGAGTTCCTCCGCCAATATAAATTGTTTCTAATTTAACACCGGTATAGTTCTTAAAATAATGTTCTAATTCCTTTTTTAAAGCAGCAAAATACGGTTCTATAAATTCATTTTTGTTTGCAAAAGAAATAAAATTGCAATAATGGCACTTGCTTTTGCAAAAAGGTATGTGAATGTATAGATTATCAGGAGTTATCCTTAGGAATTCGGATTTCTGCATATTGATAAGCTACTTTAGGTTTGGAATGCTGATATGAAAAATTTGCTATTCCAAGAACATTTTCCTTTAAACTCTTATAATCTTCAATAGCTTCACGTGCTGTCGGATTTGTAGCATTTGCGGAAACATTTGACCTTTGGGAAGCTTGCAGCTTGACTGTATTGCTTTTTAAAACAGCCTCCATTTTATGAATTTCATTCCAAATCGCTTTATTTTTCATACATATATTCCTAGATACTTCTATATATATATAAAAACATATGATTTTAAAAAATTGCTTAAATTTAACAAAACTTTGCTATAATAATTTAATGCTCAATGATATTAAGGACGAACCAGAAATTTTAAGAAAACTTGCAGAAGTCTATCTTCCTGCAGGAAAAAACGTTCAAAATATTGAAATTTTACTTAATGAAATTTCAAAAATTTATATAGTTGCCAGTGGATCTTCAAGAAATGCGGGCAATATAGCAAAATATTTTATTGAATCTATTACCCGAATTCCAGTAATTGTCGAACATGCCAGCGAATTTGGAACAAGAAATCCTGTTTTATACAAGGACGACCTTGTAATATTTGTTTCCCAATCAGGAGAAACATCGGACGTTCTTGCTGCGCTACAGATTGCGAAAAATAAAGGTGCTTGTACTTTTGCAATAACAAATAACTCCGACTCGACAATTCATAAGGCGGCAGATTCCGCCATGTTTATCCATGCCGGCAAGGAAACAAGCATTCCTGCAACAAAATCTTTTATAGCTCAGCTTGTTTGCCTGTTTATTCTGGGTG
>DYOT01000028.1 GCA_020720345.1 Candidatus Caenarcanum sp. | reverse complement strand
TCAAGAAGGATAAATAAAATAATAATAAAATTAATAAATAAAATGATTGAATATGAAGCAGGATGCCCAAAAAGAATAAATCATTTTTTAAAAGTATGGGCGTTTGCAAAACAAATTGCCGAAAATGAAAATATTGACGCAAAAACAAAATTTATTATTGAATCTGTGGCAGTTATTCACGATATAGGTATAAAGCCCAGCTTAGAAAGGTACAATTCAAGCTCGGGGCATCATCAGCAAATTGAAGGTCCTCCTATTGCTGAAACTTTTTTATTTGAATCTGAATTTGATAAGGAATCTATTGATAGAATATGTTTTTTGATAGCAAATCACCATACTTATGACCAAATTGACGGAATAGATTATCAAATTCTGATTGAAGCAGACTTTTTAGTTAATATATTTGAGGATTCGCTTGATAAGGAAAAAGCTGCTTTAATAAAAGAAAAATATTTTAAAACAAAAGCAGGAAAAGATATTTTAACAAAGCTGTATTTAAAATAAAAAGCAATATAATAAATCTTTTAAACTTATTTAACTTGAGTCACCAATTAATTTTTCTGCAAAAAGTGAAAATCGTCATGCTGAAGTGGCAGTCGCCACCTGATAAGTCCTCGTTGCATGTGTCGTATACTTATAAAGAAGCGAGGGCTTCCAGCATCTATCTAGTGTACATTATAAAACGATTATACTTTGCCGGATAGACCCCGAATCAAGTTCGGGGTGACAGTTAGGCTATTTGGCGACTGGGGTTATTTAGAGATTCGAGTAAATTATTTTTCCTGATTATTGCTATAAGTTTGACAATTCTTACAGGAGTTTTCACAAGTTTTTTTTGAGAACTCCCAACATCTTTTTTCGCCTTTTTTTGAAGCAACACAATTATTTCTTTTTTCACCATGACAATTTTTAAGCTCCCAGCAAGGCACATATTCAAGAAGTCTTTTAATTCCTTCTATGCTGATGTTCTCTTCATGAATCATGCTTCTTAAGCATTTAATCCAGGCTATGTCACTTTGAGAGAAAAACCTTTTCCCTCCTTGCCTGCAAGGACTTATAAGACCTTCTTCTTCATAAATCCTGAGCGTTCTGGGATGCACTTCAAGAATACTTGCAGCGATTCCCATAGGATAAACCGGTAAATTTTCGTCTACTTGCATAATTTAACCTTATAAATTAAAATTGGCTAAAAACATACATGTTTAATTTTATAATAGACTTGACAATTTGAATTGTCAAGTTCATAATATTCAAAGAAAGAGGTATTTATAATGAAAACAGCAATTACATCAAACGGTCAAGATTTAGACAGCAAAATTGATTTAAGATTCGGCAGAGCTTTTGGATTTATTATATATGACACGGTTGATGATACATTTAAATTTATAGATAACGCCCAGAATTTAAATGCATCGCAAGGTGCAGGTATTCAGGCTGCTCAAAATGTCGTAAACCAAAATGTTGATGCAGTCATAACAGGTCATTGCGGACCAAAGGCTTTTAAAGTTCTTTCATCAGCAGGGGTAAAAATTTATATCGGAGCAGAAGGAACAATAAAGGAAATAATTGAAAAATTTAAAAAAAATGAACTTCCAGAAGCTGAAGAAGCTAATGTTGAAGGACATTGGGTTTAATTTTTAATTCACTTATAAAGGTTACTCTAAAGTAACGAAAGGAGAATACATTATGCCAAGAAGTGACGGAACCGGCCCAGCAGGACAAGGTTCATTTACGGGCAGAGGTTTGGGTAATTGTATACAATTCGGGATTCCATTGCTAGCCGGAGCAGTTGCCGGAATGGGCAGAGGCAGAAGAGGCGGCAGAGGTTTTTGTTTTTGGGGATCAATAATAGCAGGGGCTGCAACAACTGCTTATTATTTTGCAGGAAAAGGCAGAAGAAAATCTTCAGCAAATATGAATTTGCAAAAAACTGTTATGACCTCGGAAGATGAACTTTTCTGTCTGAAAAATCAGGCAGAGGAGCTTGAAAACAATTTAAATAACGTTAAAAAACATATTTCAGAATTAGAACAAAAATAACAAAAGGAGAAAACATTATGCCAGGAAGAGACGGAACAGGTCCAATTGGAACAGGATCAATGACGGGCGGTGGCTTTGGTAACTGTGCTGGTGCGAAAGCATCTCAAGGATATGGCAGAGGCATGGGATCCGGTTACGGAAAAGGCAACGGTAGAGATTTTAATGCACAATTTAGAACATCCAATAACAATCTTGCCCCGCTCCAACAAGATGAGTTGACATTGCTTAAAAATCAAGCAGCTGTTGTTAAAACTCATTTAGGAGAAATTAAAGAACGTATTACTAAATTAGAAAAAGAGTAAATCACAGCGTTAAAGGGCAGAGTATATCTGCCCTTTAATATTTATAAAAGGGTAACAATTAAATGAAAATTGCAGTAGCAAGCGGAAAGGGCGGAACCGGAAAAAGTACAGTTTCAACTAATTTGGCATATCTGCTTTCCAAAACATATAAAGATGTATGTTTACTGGATTGTGATGTTGAAGAACCAAATTGTCATATATTTTTAAAACCGGTTTTTAATTTTAGCAAACCTGTTTATGTACCTGTACCCGAAATCAATGCAGAAAAATGCGTCCAATGCGGCAAATGCGCAGAAGTTTGTCAGTATAATGCGCTGGCTTTTATCAAAGGAATGAGTTCTATTGCCAAAGACGGGCAAAGCCCGACCTTTGACAATTCACTCCCGCTTCGCACAGGAAAAGTAATTGTATTTCCCGAATTGTGCCATGGTTGCGGAAGCTGCGGACTAATTTGTCCTTCAGGTGCAATATCAGAAACAGGAAGAGAAGTTGGTGTTGTTGAATCGGGATTTGCTTCAGGGTTTAATTTTATTCACGGAAAATTAAGGATAGGCGAGGCAATGTCTCCTCCGCTTATTAAGGCAGTCAAAAAAGCTGCTGATAAAAAGAATTTTAAATTTCAAATTCTTGATTGTCCTCCGGGAACATCATGCCCCGTCATTGCAGCAGTCAGTAACGCTGATTATGTCTTTATGGTTACAGAGCCTACTCCGTTTGGTCTTTATGACTTAAAGCTTGCAGTTGATGTTATGAGAAAAATAGGATTGCCTTTTGGAATAATTATAAATCGCTCGGGAGAGAATGATAAGTTGATTGAAGATTATGCAAAATCCGAAGATATAAAAATACTTACTAAAATTCCTGATTCCAGAGCCATTGCTGAATGTTATTCAAGAGGAGAGCTCGTCCTCAAGCATTTACCTGAGTTTGCAGAAGCTTTTGAACCGCTTATAAATATTATCAGGGAGGCGGCTAATCCGCATTCACAGGGAAACGATTCCTATTCTTCTGACACAGATACTCGCGGAGGCAAAAAATGAAAGAAGTTGTTGTTATAAGCGGTAAAGGCGGAACAGGCAAAACAAGCATAGTTGCATCATTTGCAGCTTTGGCAAAAAACAAAATAATGGTTGACTGCGATGTTGATGCTGCCGATTTGCATTTAATCTTAAATCCCGAAATACAAAAAACAACAGAGTTTTATTCAGGCAAAAGTGCGGAAATACAGCCGAAACTTTGTATAAAATGCGGAAGATGCATTGATGTTTGTAGATTTGACGCAATATCAAAAGATTTTATCGTGGATGAAATAAAATGCGAAGGCTGCGGAACTTGTTATTTTCAATGCCCTGCCCAATCAATAAAATTTGAACAGGTAAAATCAGGTGAATGGTTTGTATCAAATACCCGATTTGGTACACTTATTCATGCAAGACTCGGAGTTGCTGAAGAAAATTCGGGCAAACTAGTTTCAGAAATACGAAACCACGCAAGGCTGATTGCGCATAGAAACAACAATGATTTAATAATCGTTGACGGTTCTCCGGGAATAGGTTGTCCTGTTATAGCTTCAATTTCAGGGGCACATCTTGTTGTTATTGTAACGGAACCGACCTTGTCAGGGATACATGATGCACAAAGAGTTCTTGAGCTTACCAGGCATTTTAAAATTCCTGCAAGTATTTGTATAAATAAATATGACTTGAATTTGGAATTAACAAAGCAAATAGAAGATTTTTGCAGAGAAAAGAATATTGAACTTGTCGGCAAAATTCCTTACAGTAAAATCTTTACACAGGCAATGATAAAAGAACAAAGTATTATTGAGAATGAACCTGCCGGAGAAGTTTCAAACAAAATAAAAAATATGTGGGACAAAATAGAAAATAAATTAATGGAGAAAGAAAATGTGTAGTTGTGAAAACCCTGAAATGAATGAAGTTCTTTTAAAGGAACGTATAAGCAGGATTAAAAATAAAATTGTAATTTTATCAGGGAAAGGCGGCGTAGGCAAAAGTACAGTAGCCGCCAATATTGCCATGTCGCTTGCTCTGGCAGGTTTTAAAACAGGACTTCTTGATGTTGATATTCATGGACCAAGTATTCCGACAATAATGGGGCTTCAGGACAAAAAAATACAAAATGACGGGATTTCTTTATTGCCGTTGGGTTATGGGAACAATTTAAAAGTCGTTTCAATAGGTTTTTTACTGGATAACTCAGACAGTGCTATTATTTGGAGAGGTCCTGCTAAAATAGGTTTTATTAAACAAATGCTGGGTCAGGTGGAATGGGGAGAGCTTGATTATTTAATTGTTGATTGTCCTCCCGGCACAGGAGATGAACCTCTTTCTGCAATTCAGTTATTAGAAAATGTAACAGGAGCGGTTATTGTTACAACCCCTCAAAAGCTTGCAATTACTGACGTTAGAAAATCAGTAAATTTCTGCGAAAGACTGAATGTGCCTGTAATTGGCGTTATAGAAAATATGAGCGGTTTTGTTTGTCCTGAATGCAATAAAACAGTAGATATTTTTAAATCCGGCGGTGGAGAACGAATGGCGCAGGATATGAATGTGCCGTTTTTAGGTAAAATACCTCTCGATCCAAACATTGTCGAAGCGGGAGATGAAGGAAAACCATTCGTATATTTTTATTCAAAAACACCAACAGCAAAAATCATGGAAAACATTATTCAGCCTATAGTTGATTTTAAAGAAAAAAAGGAAAAAAATAACATGAAAATCGCAATTCCAACAGCACAAGGTAAATTATGCCAACATTTTGGTCACTGTGAAGTATTTACTTTTATCGAAATTGATGAAGAAACAAAAACCATTATTTCAAAAGAAGAAATAGTTCCACCTGAGCATATCCCGGGAATTATGCCTCCATGGGTAAAAGAACAAGGAGCTTCTCTTGTTCTTGCAGGCGGGATGGGTGGCAGAGCCCAAGACTTATTTATAGAACAGGGCTTGAAAATTTTAGCAGGTTGTCCCTCCGAAGATCCCGAAAAAGTTGCGACGGATTACTTAAACGGAACATTGGTTACAGGTGCAAATGGTTGTGATCACAGTCATTGTGGTTCACATTAAAAAATTAAATTATTAATAATAAACAGCTTTTGCTTTATAATACAAAGTAAAAGCTGTTTTTAAAGAGAAATTAATGAAACTCACTATTTTAACTGATAATAACGTACTGCAAAGCAAAAACTTTCTTGGTGAACATGGACTTAGCTTTTTTATTGAAGCGGATGATAAAAAAATCCTCTTTGACACAGGCTATTCTGATGTTTTCCTTAAAAATGCATCTAAAATGGGCATAGATTTGCTGGATTTGGATTATATCGTGCTGTCTCATGGGCATTATGACCATACTTGGGGTTTATCTCATTATTTGTCTTTTTATACATCAGCTTTAAAACAGGGGCAAAATGTTAAAAAATCGACTATCTTAACTCACCCTGATACTTTTAATGAAAAATTTGATGATAAATTAGGCGAAATCGGCTGCATTCTTTCAATAGAAAAGTTAAAGAAAAATTTTAATATAAAACTATCCACAGAACCTTTATGGATAACTGAAAATTTTGTTTTTCTCGGCGAAATTCCAAGAATAAATAATTTTGAAGGAAAAGAGCCTATCGGTAAGGTTTATAAAAATAATAGTTATGAAGATGATTATATTCTCGAAGATTCGGCTGTTGTATACAAATCCGAAAAAGGATTAACAGTTATTACAGGATGTTCTCATTCGGGAATATGCAATATTATTGAGAGAGCAAGAATTATTTGTAATCAATCAAAAATTATTGATATTATAGGCGGTTTTCATCTTGTAAATCCTACCCCGGAAAGAGTTTCCAAAACAGCTGATTATTTATCAAAACTTGGCACAACCGGTATTCATCCCTGCCATTGTACAGATTTTCGATCGAAAATAATTTTATCAAAATATCTAAGGATAGAAGCAACAGGAGTTGGTTCTATCCTTGAATATCCCTAGAAAAAGTTGTCCTGACAAAAGGGCGCACTATAATATATCACGTTGCATTTAACCACTATACTAAAACGAGTTTATTTATTTGAGGCGGTATACCATAAAAAATAAGACAATAAGGGATTTAATTTTTTTTTGGATAACCTGACAATTTATTTGTCGAAATAAATTAAAAGAGCTAAAATATTAAACATAGGAGGTAAAATTAAAATGAACAAAAAATCAAGTCTATTTATTATCTTTCTGGTTTTTGCTCTTCCAATTCTGCTTTATTTCATTATAAAAGCGCCTAATCAAAGCACTTCAAATTCAATAGCTAACGCAGAAGCAGCAAACAGACCTAAAGTTCTTCATTTCAGCCAGGCAATGTGCTCCGAATGCAGAGAACTGGAAACCGTAATGAAACCTGTAGAAGAAGAATATAAAAATAAAATAATATTTGTAGATATAGATGTATCTCAGGGATCACGGCAAACACAGGATTTAATTAAAAAACATAACGTAAAAGTGGTTCCAACTCTTGTTTTTATCAATAAAAACGGGAAGGTAATTGACAGGACAGAAGGCTCAATGCCTAAAGAAACACTGAAAGGATATTTAGATAAAATATGCAATTAAGTAACTTATTAACAGAATTATTTTCAGGACAATCGCATGAAATTTCCTTATGGGTTATTGGACTTATTTTTATCGGAGGAATAATCAGCTCTTTATCACCATGTACGCTGGGAATACTGCCGATAATTATGGGCTATATAGGAGGATATTCAGAAAACACAACTAAAAAAACCGTTATACAGGTATTATGTTTTGTTTTAGGCTTATCTCTTGTATTAACGACCCTTGGAATGGTTGCCGCCTTTACAGGAAAGGCCTTGGGATTTCATTCAAATCCCGTGTTAAGCCTTGTTCTTGCTTCATTAATTATGGTAATGGGCTTAAGCCTTCTTGAAATAATAGAAGTTCCCATGCCGGCATTAATTAAGCAAATGCCTAAAAACAACAATAATAATTTAATTTTATATCCCATTGTTTTAGGCGGCACTTTTGCTCTCGCATCAACGCCCTGCTCCACGCCGATTCTGGCAGGAATTATGGCATATGCTTCACTAAAGGCAAACTTTATGTTCGGAGGAATTTTGCTGTTCTTTTATGCTCTGGGACAAAGCGTAATCCTTGTTTTTGCAGGATTATTTACTTCGGTCTTTAAAAAAGTCAGCGCAATAAAAACTTTTTCAGGGTATTTTAATAAATTCAGCGGAGTAATCCTGATTTTAGCAGCTGTATTTCTTTATTTAAAAATATTTGGCGTAGTGTAAGAATCTTTTTACAGAAAATAAAAAAAGCCGCACATGTGCGGCTTTTTATATATTAAAATCAGCCTGAAAAACTTTTTATACTCATTTGCTGGCTTTGGAGGTTTTAACAAGACACATTCTTATTTTTAAAAAAATATCAACGCTTTTGTATAAAGAATCTCTTCCAGAATACGCCATTGCCCTGATTTATTTTGCCCTGCAAGAATAGAAACAGGAGTTTTATAATTATCATTGCCTACCTGCCTGTAACCTTCAATTCTAACGTTTTCGCCTTCTTTAACAAATTTAAGACTGCTGTAAGTATTTTTATAGCCGATAATTTTTGCCATTGGCGCATAAAATTTTAATTTACCTCTATATTCCTTAACAGTAAGAATTTTAACTTTTGTCGTTTTATCAGGACAAATTAAAAATCTTTTAATTAAGGCATTATCAGAATACTGTTCCGGTACAGATTTATCGTATGAATAACAAAGTTCAATATATTTTTCAAAAAACTGTTTTGCCTCTGCAATATCATCAGCCAAAACAGATTTATTAATAATCAGCAAAAAAGCAACTAACAATATAAATAAAAAGAATTTAATTTTCATTACTTACCTGCCTGACTTAATCTTTTACTTCTTATAAAAAATATACTTATTTATAAAACCTGAATCCATACTTCCCTGCTTCTGGGACCGTCAAATTCCGCAAAATAAATTCCCTGCCACTGACCTAATTTTATGCTTCCATCTGTTATTATGAGATTTAAAGAACTTCCAATCAGGCTGGATTTAACATGTCCATCAGAATTACCTTCCGCATGCCGGAATTCTTTATAATCAGGAGATATTTTATCCATGCTGAATAAAATATCATCTTTAACACTGGGGTCAAATGCTTCGTTTATGGTAAGCCCCGCTGTGGTATGAGGACAAAACAAAACACAAATGCCTTCATTTATTCCTGAAGTTTCCAGCGCTTTTTTAATCTGGGCTGTAATTTCTATTAATTCATTTTTTTTTGAGGTTTTGATATTTAATTTTTGCATTTTTTAAATCTCCTCTTTTTATACAAGTACCAGTTTAAATTTAGGGGTGATGGTCATCACCTTTCTTAAGTAATCGTTTAAAGCACTGATATGATTTGACTTTGCTTATAGTTATCAGCACTTGATGTACCACTACCAAATTTAGGATTTGTGTTTTTGGTATAGTATTATTTTCCAATTATTTTACGTTTTAATAAATCCAAAAACAAATCTTGGTTGAGTATACAAATATTTTATTATAAAAAACGAATAATTTTTAACATCTAATCCAACCGCCACCAAGAACATACTCGTTGTTCATATCATAAAAAACAGCCGCCTGTCCCGGAGTTATGGCAAATTTTGGTTCCTTAAATTTCACATGAACAGAATTTTCGCCAGTTCTGCTGACAACAGCTTCCTGCGCAGCTGAATTATAACGAATTTTCACCATGGCAGAAAATTCCGACTTTTCTGCAAATTCGTTTTGCTGCGAAGCGGGAGTATAAAAAGCTGAAGTGGCTAAGCCACATTTATAAGTACTCGACTCATGAATCGTATCCTTATAAAGAAGCGAATGCTTCCTTTGCTTCGCTGGAAGCTTTTGTAACTCATTCTCTTGCTGCCAGTTAACATCAATTACATCAAATTCCTGACGTGAAAGCAGCTCCTTAAACCCGACAGAAATCCTGTTTTGCTCAGGATCGACAGAAATCACATACAAAGGTTCGCTTGCAGCTATACCAATGCCTTTTCTTTGACCAATAGTGTAATTAAAAGCTCCTTTGTGAGTCCCGAGAACTTTTCCTGTTTCGTAATCTGTTATTTCGCCTTCTTTTTCGCCAAACCTGCCTATTAAATAACTTTGAGTTGTTTCAGGAGGACATATAAAGCAAACATCCTGACTTTCCTTTTTATAAGCAGCCCTAAGATTATTATTTTCAGCAATTTGCCTTATTTCAATTTTATTATAATTTCCCAATGGAAATAAAGTTTTCGAAAGCTGCTCTTGAGTAAGCGCAAAAAGCATATAAGACTGGTCTTTTTTTAAATCTTCACCCCTGTAAAGGCAAAAAGAGCCATTTTGATTTAAAATTCTGGCATAATGCCCTGTTGCGAAAAAATCTGCTTTTAATTTTTCAAAAGCGTATCCTGCAAGGCTCCCCCATTTTATAAGCTTATTGCAGCAAGTACATGGATTAGGGGTAAGTCCCTGCTTATAATTATCTTCAAAGTATTTTACGACTGTTTTATTGAATTCATCTCTTAAATCAACAATATGATGTTCTATCCCGAGGCTATTACAAATTTCAAAAGCATTCTTAGCCTCTTCTTCCATTTTGTCATGCATTATGCCGGTAATGCCGACTACCTGACAACTTTCTTTTATAAGCAAAATAGCGGCAACAGCGCTGTCAACACCACCGCTCATGGCCACTGCTATTTTTTCGTTTAATTTATTACCAATCTGTTTACTATAATTCATTAAAGAGATAATTTTCGCCTTCAAGCGTTAATTTGTATTCTGTAACATCAGCAGTCCCGTTATAATCAGGAACAACTTCGACAAAATTATTAGAAACAGCTTCATGTATAACTGAATGGTCTATTAAAGTCCCCAAAAACGGCATTATTTTTGAATTAACCTGCTTGAGTGAAAATTTATAAATATCTTCCTTGTTTTGAAGATAATAAGCAGCCCACAACAGGTATTCAAGCTTAGTCTGGGGTCTTTTATATTTTACAAGATCCTGAAAAGAATTAAATTCCATAATTACTTCATCTTCAAGCGCTTCAGTTTTTATGGTTTCTACAGGAATTGGCTGTTTTTTATAAGTCGAGATTTCCTCTTCTTCAGGTTCTTCGATTTCAATAACAGGCATTTCTTTGAAAGGAAGACTTTTTTTTATTTTTTCTTCAAGAATTTTGGCAATTTCTTCATCTTCTTCGGAAACAACATCTATGGGCTTTATTATTACTTCAGGTTCTTTAATTTCAGGACTAATAAATCCTGATTTTTGTTTTTCAGGAATAATAACATCTTCTTCAGGAAGTTTTATTGGCGGTTCTTTCTTTACCTGGACAGGCTTTTCTTCCACAGCACTGGCAGGCTCAACAGTTTTTACCGGTTCTTCCACGGGTTTTACTGTTTGCTTTTCCTCTGCCTTTAAAACTTCTTTTGTTTGTATAACTTCTTCAGCAGGTTCTTTCTCAATTATATCTTGTTTTATTGGCTCTACTGTAATTTCTTTCTTAGCTTTTTCAGGTTCAATCGGTGGAAGAACGACTCTAACCTTGCCTTCCATATTAAATAATTTAGAAAAAAGCTTATCTAGCTGCCTTCCGGCAAAACTACCATCATCAGAAGTCATTTCTATCTGATAATTTCTCTTTTTTATAATAAAACTATATTTTGGCATAATAAATACCTGCTATGTTCCTTTATTCCAGAATGTGTTTGGTTAAAACCTGCAAAACCAACAAGGAAACTTCGCTTTTTTATAAGTACAAGATTCAATGAATCGGTTATTTATCAGGTGGCAGCTGCCACTTCGGTTTTACCGTACACCCGCTTCCCACGAAGCCTTAAATTATGGTTATTATTCAATATTAAATTATAACAAAACGGCTTCTTAGTCTTTTAAAAGAACGTCTTTCCATTTGTCGAGCTGTTCTTCCACAAATCTTGGATCATCAGATTTTAATTCAATTTCCACGTCGCCTTTTTTGAACTTGAACACATATTCACTCATCTTGCTGTTCCTTTCAAAATCCTTGTATTTTTTTTACATTTCACAACAGCATTATAATACAAAACAATATAAAAAAATTTTCTGTTAACAAAATTATGCTATATTTATTTTGCATATTATACTGGAATGAGTTTAATTTTCAGAAAAACCGGCAAAGCCGGATTTTTCCAAAAATACACTCCCGCTTCGCCTATACCGCTCAAGGCGTTTGCAGATAAAATCTGAAATTTAATTTAAGAGCGGTATAATAAGGTAAAAAAAGATGAATCTTGAAGAAATCAAGTCAAATTATAAGCTTAT
>DYOT01000239.1 GCA_020720345.1 Candidatus Caenarcanum sp. | reverse complement strand
TAAATGAAATAATTTAAACAAGTCCTTCTTTCATTGCGGTAACAGCCGCTTGAGTCCTGTCATCCACGCATAATTTCTGCAAAATGCTGTGAACATGAGCTTTTGCTGTTGCACGTGTAATAAACAGTCTTTCCGCAATCAGTGAATTTGACAATCCTTCCACTATTAAGCCCAAAACTTCCATTTCCCTCTCTGTTAAACCTGCTGCAAGACCTGCTTTTCCGGAGACTTTATAAGTTTCTGATTTTGCCTGTTGAGATTTTTGAGTAATGTTTTTTAAGACAATCCTTGCAATCGCAGGGTCAAGCCATGCTGTCCCTTCATTTACTGCTCTTATGGCAGAAACAAGCTGGTCAGGATTTGCGCCTTTCATTATGTATGCTGTTGCGCCGGCGCTCAGAGCGGCAAGCACATCCTGCTCATTATCCCTTGATGTAAATACAAGAATGTTTGAATCAAGTTTTAAATCTTTTATTCTTTTGGTTGCTTCAATTCCATCTATTCCCGGAAGTCCTATGTCCATTAAAATCACGTCAGGGGTAAAATTTTGTGCCATTTCGACAGCTTTTTCCCCGTCTTCGCATTCGCCCACAACCTCTATATCTTCAACTTTTTCAAGCACCAGCTGAAGTCCCATTCTTGTCATAGTATGATCTTCAACCAGTAAAACTTTTATCGACATTTTGCTTTTTCCTCGTTTTTTATAACTGATTTAAATTTTTGGTGATAGTCATCACCTTTTTTAAGTACTCGCTTAAAGCTCAGAATATAATGTACTTATCTATAAAGCAGGGAGGCTGAATTTAAACCGGCTTCCTGCGTTAACTTCACTCTCTACCCAAATTTTTCCATTATGTGCTTCCACTATCTGGCGGCTTAAGTACAAGCCAAGCCCTGTGCTGGTGGAACGTTTTTTTGCCGTCCCCTGAGAAAACCTGTTAAACAGCTTTGGGATATCATTTTCTGGTATTCCTATGCCAGTATCCTCCACGGAAACAATTATATCATTATCGTTAAAATCAGCAAAGATACTTATTTTTCCGCACTGAGGAGTGTGTTTTATTGCGTTTCCAATAAAATTTGATAAAACTCTTTTGATTTCATGTTTGTCTGCATAAATTTTTTCATCCTGTATTTCCTGAATAACAAGTTGAAGGTTTTTCTTTTCCAAAAGAGACTGTACTTCTCTAGAACATTGTTCCATAAGGTCTTTAAGCACAAAATAGTCTTTGCACAGCACTAACTGTCCTGATTCGTACCTGTATACCTCAAGAAGGGCATTAACAAGGTTGAGCATATCCTGATTGCTCTGAAGCATAATTTCCAGAAAATTTTGTTGTCTTTCTGCAAGACTGCCAAGAGTCCCGTCAAGGAAAAACTTCAGTGTCTGAATAGCCGCCAGAAGCGGTGTTTTCAAGTCATGAGCAAGTGTTGCAATAAAATCATCTCTTAATTTTTCCAGTTCCTGCAATGCTATAAAGTGGCTCCTTTCAAGACCGTTTTTTATGCATAAAAGCAGGTCATCATTGTCCCACGGTTTTTCGAGATATCTGTAAAGTCCGACTTCATTTATGGCTTTTATAGCGCTTTCTTTATCAGCGTAGCCGGTAAGTAAAATCAAGGTAGTGCGCTGATGTATCTTTCTAACTTCCTTAAGAAAATCTATGCCGTTCATTTCAGGCATAAAAAAATCAGAAATCACAAGGTCAATCCTGTTATTTCTGATAAATTCAAGGGCTTCCGACGGCGAATTAAAAACATGCGGCGCCGGAAAATTTTCCAACTTAAGCAATGTCTTGAGGTTGGCAGTTACAATCGGTTCATCGTCAACTATTACAATATTATGTTGTTTTAAATTGAAGTCCATTTATTACCTTTTTTATAATTTATATTTTATTATGCCTGTATTTTTTAAAAACAAACTCACCCCTATAGAGTAAGGGAATTTCAATAAAAACACAAAATTTTGACGAATTCTTAACATTATACCGATTCAAAAAAGTAATCGTTAAATAAAATAATTTTTGTAAAATCGGT
>DYOT01000027.1:3071-11857 GCA_020720345.1 Candidatus Caenarcanum sp. | reverse complement strand
ATATTATTTTTTATAAAAGGTTGCCTCTGTATTTTTTGTTATAATATAATCAACAGAGTCGAAATATGATTGAATAAAAAGTATAATGATTAGATTCAGAAACGTAATTAAAGTATATGGAACGCAAAGAGCGCTTGACTGTGTAAACCTGCATATAAAAGTAGGGGAATTTGTTTTCCTGACAGGAACAAGCGGCGCAGGTAAGTCCACAATAATGCGCCTGACTTATAGAGAGGAAAAACCTACTCGTGGTCAGGTTGTAATTGGAGGCGTAGATGTTGCAAAACTTCCTCACAACAAAGTTCCATATTTAAGAAGACGAATGGGTATAGTTTTTCAGGATTTCAAACTTTTATCCAAGCAAAATGTTTTTGATAATGTAGCATTCGTAATTAGAGCTCTAGGAATGAGCGATAGAGAAATAAACAGACGAGTTTCAGGCGCTTTAAAAGTAGTAAGGCTTTATGACAGGCTCGATGCTTTCCCTTCGCAACTTTCAGGCGGAGAACAGCAAAGAGTAGGTATTGCAAGAGCCATAGTAAACGGACCTCCTCTTTTAATAGCTGATGAGCCGACAGGAAACCTTGATCCACAGACCAGTATGGAAATTATGGAAATACTTGAGCAGATAAATAACCGTGGAACTACGGTTTTACTGGCTACACATGACAAAGAAATGGTAAATCATTTTAAAAAACGAGTTATAACCGTCGAAGACGGAAAAGTAATAAGAGATATCTACGAAGGAACTTACGAATAAATGGTTCATATTGATGCAGACATAAGAATAATTTCAAGGATTATTTCGGAGACAGTCAAGGGTATTAAAAGAACCCAATGGATGAATCTTGTTATAATTACTACTATGGCTGCCATATTAAGTATTTTTGGATGTTTATTTAGAACAAGCCTTGTTATTTCAAGCTTCATCGAGCATCTTGGTGATTCTATGGAAGTTTCTGTTTATTTAAAATCCGGTTATAATGCTGAGAAAGCAAAATTAGAGATTTTAAAAACCGGAGATGTCAACGAAATAAAAATTATTCACAAAGAAAAGGCATGGTCAGAACTGAAACAAGAGATGAATGTGCCTGATATAAAAAATCCACTGCCTGATACTCTGCGTTTAAAGATTAAAGAGCAGAAAAAAATTGAATCCGTAATACATATGGTTAAAAATATGAAATCTGTCGAAAATATTCAGTATGCAAAAGATATTGTGGAAAAAATTATAAAAGTAGGAAATGTTAC
The DNA here is from genome assembly GCA_020720345.1 of Candidatus Caenarcanum sp. Taxonomy (GTDB): domain Bacteria; phylum Cyanobacteriota; class Vampirovibrionia; order Gastranaerophilales; family UBA9971; genus DYOT01. Next base: position 10,606 of record DYOT01000027.1, on the reverse strand, counting down.
CAATGTTGCTACTGTTATTGTGCTTTTAATACTTGGCGGGCTTACTTTGTCAATTATTAACAATACAATTCATCTTGTAATACAATCTCGAAGCGAAGAAATAGAAATAATGCGAATGATGGGCATTGGAAACTGGTATATAAGAGCGCCTTATATTCTTCAGGGAGCTTTTTACGGCTTTTGCGGCTCACTGCTGGCAATAGTTCCGTTAAGAATTCTTGAAAGCTATCTTTTTTCCATGACTGAATTTTTTAATATGGGAGAAACACCCAATTATTTGAATCTTGTAATTACCTCTCTCATGCTTATGGGAGTAATTGTCGGCTCTCTTGGAAGCTATATTTCAGTTCGAAAATATTTAAGAATCTAGATTAACTTGTCATTGCGAGGAGCTTGCGACGAAGCAATCTCAGTCCTTTATAAAATAATAAAAAACTTCTTTATTGTCTTCCCATAGTTTTTGAGGAGGCTCATTTTCCGGCAATTCCAGCGTAATTGTGGGAATATTCAATTCAATACCTGCATAAGTGCCAAACGAACCCGGCGTTGGATAACCTATATTTTCCTGCACAGGGTATCCATTAAGCTTTGAAATTTCTTCTGCTATTTCCTTCGCATTACCGTCATAATTCACGACTCTGTATGGCGTATGCAGAGTTAAAATCCTGTCCGGCTTATATTCATCAAGTATTTCTATAATAAATTTTGTTTCTATTTCGCTCGCCGGCTCAATTCCCGAATAATAAGAATCTTTATCACCAGATAATTCCCAGTTTTTTGTCGGGAAATTCCTGTTTAAATCAACACCGTTTGCGTTTGTCCTCGTTTTATTTGCTTTTCCGTCAGGATTCAGACATGGGATTAATAAAATTTTGTTATTTCCACCCATCCTGTCATTGCGAGGAGCACAAGAAGGGTGCGACGCGGCAATCTCAATTTCCTGCATTAAATTATGGATTAAAAATGCGCCTTCCGGCTCATCGCCATGGAAAACCCCAATTATAAGGGCGGTTTTGCTATTCTGGTGACATAAATTTCCGGCAACAAAAAGCTCTATCAGATTATTATTTGCCGTATATGCTTTTTTAACAAGTTTAAGCATAATTAATCAGTATTCTGGATCATTTCAAGGACAGCATCAATAGAATTGATAAAATCCTGAGCGTTTCTATATTGAGCTGTTTTTTTACGATAATTTACTGTATCCGTCAGGTTTTTATCAAGCATTACAAGCTGCTTGAATGACTGATAGCTCTTTTCCGGCTTATTATTATACTTTTCTTTCAAATTAACTACATACAGGTTCAATACATTAACTTTTGCGTTATACTGCTGAATTTTATCGCCACGGCTGGACTTTATAACGTCTTTTAATCCAATCAGCATTGGTTCAACCTGTTTTATATCCTGCAAATAGTCGCTATATTTATTTATATTGTAATTGGAATATATTCTCGGAAAGAAAGTTTTCGCATCAGGAAATTCAAGCTTATCTTTACTTTTTTGAGGGGTAGTATTTTTGACTTCAAGATTATCAAATCCCTGCGGCTCTGGAGATTTAATATTTTTACCGAGTTCCGGCAAATCACCAGCGTAGCCATAACCAGACATCAAGACAGCTATGGCAAAAATATAAAATATTTTTTGTATATTTAATCCAGCATATTTCATTTATTTTATTTTAATTAATTATTCTTATTATTTCCATACAGTTTTAAATGTACTTATTAATTTGACGTTAAAAGCCTTTGTCTATAAAATAAATAGTGATAGTTATAAAACAAATTTTCAAACATGCCGATACCTGAAATAATAGCGCCAGTTAATACAATTGAAGATATACATTCCCTCAAAGATACAAAATGCAGGAATGTATATGCTTATCATTCCATTTTTCAAAAAAAAGCAGACCAGGAAAAACTCCTGGAGTTTATAAGAGCTGCAAAAGAAAATAATATTAATTTCTACATAAATTTCAAAAACGACATAAAAGAACCGGATATTAAAAAAATAACCGAACTTTTCGAGCTGATAAACACGCTTGATTTTGAAGGAATTTTTGTTAATAACCCGGGAATATTGGAAATTATAAAAAACACCGGATTTTCTCATCAAATAGTTATAGATTCCGGCTTGAACGTGCATAACCTTACAAGCGTTGAATTTGTTTCTTCCATCTGTAAACTTTCTATGATAAATATTACCGAGGAAATTTATCTGAAGAATCTTGTAAAAATAAGAAAATATAACGATTTTAAGCTTGCGGTGGATTCCAATAACCTTCCATGGATAGCAAAAGACATTCTTGAAAATAAAATAATAGATGCAGTAATAATAAAAGCAAAATTCAGCACGCCGGCTGAACTTGTAGAAGGGGTAAATTCTGTGCTAAAAATGCTTGAAACCCCGGAAACATCGAAAAATCAAAAACTGCCATTTAAAAATATAGAAAATTCCCTCTACAAATCAAATCATTTTTCCAGAGAATTTCAAAACTCGCAGGGAAGAAGATTTAAATTTTCCGGCAATGTACATAAATTTGAATGGGATTATAAAAAAAATTCTGTTTCAACTAATGAAAAATATAATTTTGATAGAACTTATCCTATTTTAAACCTGAGACTGACCAGTATTGAGCAAATGAAAGAGCTTAAAAAATACCTTAAAAAACTTAATATGAATCCAATAAATGCTATAGAATACGGAGAAATACTTAATACAGCAGATCTGGCTAAATATAATTTCAATAAAATAATTGATAAGATAAAAAAAGATTGTTACGCCTACGGTATGAAATTCAGGCTCGGTACACCTAAAATTCTTATTGAAAGAGATTTTGACCGTGTTTATGAATATACAAAATCAGCGCTAGCGGAATTTACACGTACTGATTCAATTGTCATAAACAATTATGGTTTTTGGTGGAATGTAATTAATGACAAAAGCATAAATGTTCCGATAGAAATAGGGCATGGATTTGATATACAAAACAGTTCTTCCATTGTTCTTCTTGAAAATTATTACCATATAAGAACAATAGATTTCAGCAGTTTCCACGAGATCGAAAACATAAAAAATTGTATAGAAAAAATCAAAAACAGTATTCCCGTAAGACAAATAACTATTGCCGGAAGTTCAAGAGTTCCAAGTTCAGGATTGTGCCCTCTAAATAAAGATTCAGGAGTGTTATCACGTCTGTCGTGTACGGCTCCATGCCATAACGGCTCATTTGCCATTATGGATAAAGTAGTGAAGAAATCTTTCCCCATTGCAGTAGATGGATTTTGCAGAATGCACATGTTTAAAGACAAAATTCTGGATTTATTTAGATACATAAATATTTTTCAAAAAATAGGTATCAACGAATTTATGATTGATTTCAGCGGCTTGCCTCCAAAATTTGTTCCAATTCTCCTGGACAGGTATTTTGAATCATTCAATAACCCCAAATATCTGGATGAACCGGAATTTTTAACGGAAGAATACGGAATTGAAAAATATTTGTCAAAAATGAGTTATATTTATTAAGCCAGGACGAAACCAAAATCCTGAATTTTTTCTACCAATTCATGAAGATTGGGAGATTTTATAAAATAATTTTCGTATAAGGGATTTAATTTGTTTATTATAATAGTTCTGTTGTACCAGTCATCGTAGGCTGTTGTAATTATCACCCTTAATTTATCTATTTCCGGTATATTTTTTTCTTGCTCAATCTCGCGTATCCGTTTTAAAACCTGCCCCCCATCCATTTCTGGCATTATAATATCAAGAATCATAAGTTTATAAGGATTATCTCCTGCAAGAGATTCTGTATACGCTTTTATTGCGCTTAATCCGTCATTTACAATATCGCACTGACCATATTTTGAAAGTTCTAATTTAAAGGTACTGGCGCAAATTTTATCATCATCTACAACAATGCTTCTAATTTTCATTTTTGTTTATTTCTTACTTTCTGATAGTTATAAAATTATATCTCAATTATTTTATTTTTTATACTTTTTTGAATCTGTAAAAACGTGTACTTACTAAAAAAACAACAATCCCCGTAATTAATAAATTAAGAGCATAACCGCATCCGTCCATAGTATTCCAGAAACCGTCCACTATTATGGAATTTGGTATAAAGAAAAAAGTTGTCATCAAAAACATAAAAAAACTGTCGTAATTAATAAACTCCAGAAATCTTCTGTGAAGCCATACAACAGCAATTCCCAGAAAAAGTCCTTCCAGTAACACCCCTGCAATCCCAAAATTCCAAAAAGCGTTTGATATTCCACCAAAATTATATGTAATTTTGGACTCATTAAGCTCAGAATTAAACACTTTTTCAGTCATAAGCGATGAAAAATAATGACCTTTATCAGGAATCATACTTCTTGGAAAAGGCTGAAAAATATGTTCTTTAACCTGATTAATTATATGGAAATCCTTGAAATAATAAAGCGTGTTGTATTCCCTGTCTATATATTCAAAAAAATAAAGAGAGTTTTTATAACTATCCAGCCGATGTAGAGGAACAGTAATAATGTTTATTTTGCTTAAAGTGCTGCTGATTTGCTGTGGAGAAAAATTAAATTTTGAATGATTTCTGTATGCGCTGTAAAAGCTTATAATAGAAAGAGTCAATACAAATATAAACGAAAATGAAATTATAGTTGTGATTTTAAGCCTGTTGTAAAAGGAATAAATAGCTATAGAAGAAAGAACCGGCAGTATAAAAATGCTTCTTGATCCTGAAATAATACCAAATAGGATTAGTAATATTATGTGAAAGAAAGTAAATAAACCCGTCTTTAGTTTGAATTCCTGAACTTCTGCGACAGTTCGTGAAAAACTGTATTTTGCAAGGATAAAAGTATTCAGCATAAACAGTAAAAATACCAGTTTTCTTATATATGCCAGAATTCCGGCAGAAGCCGCAAACCTGAAGTTTAGAGGATTTTTTAAAGCTTCAATATAGCTAAAATCAGTAAATTTCAATAGTAATAATACAAGCAAGATTATTAATAAATTGCTTCCAAAGAGATATAAATTTAAATTTTTCGGGTAAAAATTCAGAGTGAAGAGACTTTTTTTATGTTTTTCTTCAGACTCTTCGCTCATGCTTCTTACAGGTATAAACATCTGGTTTGCGAAGAATACAGGCAAAGCCAGAGAAATAAAATAAATAATGTAAATAATTGAAATATTTTTAAGCATTTCCTCGCTGAAATGCGCTGTATTGAGCAAAAAATAGAGCGCCGAAAATCCAATATTTACATAAATTGAAGAAATTAGCATAAAAATTGGTGAAAAAGCAGGAATATCTTTGCGGAAAACTATTAAAAAAATTCCGCAAAACATTGAAATAAAAATATAAAAACTGGCAATACTGCTGTAGCTACTAAAACTAAAGAGAGTTGCGGATGCTAAAAATATAAATAATCCCCAGAACAATGATAATTTTGAATTCATTCCCACTCTGCATCTTTGCTAAATAAATGATTTCAGATTGCATTTATGCTTTGAAATTAAAAAATGGATGCCATAATCTTAACAGCATTATTCTCTTTTGGATTATATCATAAATTCCTGTTAACAGGGAATTTGCAGGGAATTATTTAAAAACAACAGGGGAATATTTTATGGAAACAAGCATTATAACTCGTCAAATTAACTTAACATGGTGCTAGTTCTTCTTTTAATAACCTGTTTACAGTTTCAGGATTGGCTCTGCCGCCTGTTTCCTTCATTACCTGTCCAACAAAAAATCCAAATAACTGGGGTTTGCCGGATTTATATCTTTCGACCTGCTCAGGATTAGATTCCAAAATCTTTTTGATAGTATCTTTAATGGAGCTTTCATCTGAAATAACGCTAAGCCCCTGTTTTTCCACCATTTCCTCGACATTGCCGCCGTTTTCCAAAACTTGTATAACAATTTTCTTTGCAATTGCATTGGAGATAATGCCTTTATCAATGAGATTAAGCATTTCCGCAAGAGATTCCGGGGTTAGTTCGGTTTTATCTATAGTGGTTTTATTTTCCTTCAGATATGCTGTAATATCGCCCATAAGCCAATTTACGGCAGTTTTTACGTTTGTTTTAAGCTCAATAACACTGTCAAAGAAAAAAGCCATTTCCATGGAATTAACCAGAATATCAGCGTCGTATTCAGACAATCCAAGTTCGCTTATATACCTTTGACGTTTTTCAGCAGGAAGTTCCGGCATTGTTTCTCTTATCCGGTGAACCCATTCGGCGCTTATTTCCATAGGTACAAGGTCAGGCTCAGGGAAATATCTGTAATCGTGAGCTTCTTCCTTGCTCCTCATAGAAATTGTTATACCTTCATCCTCTTTCCAGAGGCGGGTTTCCTGAACAACTCTTTCCCCATGCTCCACAAGCTCAATTTGTCTTTCAACTTCGTATTCAATAGCTCTTTGCAGGGCTTTGAAACTGTTCATATTTTTAATCTCAGCTTTTGTACCGAGTTCTATTTGCCCGAGCGGTCTGATGCTAACGTTAGCATCGCATCTCAAGCTGCCTTCTTCAAGGTTTCCGTCGCAAACACCTAAATATCTCACGATATTTCTTAATTCTTCCATATAGATTCTGGCTTCTTCAGGCGATGAAATTTCGGGTTCGCTGACTATTTCCAGAAGCGGCACCCCTGTCCTGTTATAATCAACAAGACTATAAGTCGAACCTGCAAGCCCTGTTGCTCCGGCATGTACAAGTTTCCCCGCATCTTCTTCAAGATGTGCCCTGTTAATTCTTATTTTCTTGCCATTTATGTATATATGACCGTTTTTGCATACAGGCATGTCATACTGTGAAATCTGATAATTTTTTGGAAGATCTGGATAAAAATACTGTTTTCTGTCGAATTTTGAATGCCTTGCTATTTCGCAATTAAGCGCAAGTCCTGTTAATATTGCATATTCCAGAACTTTTTTATTCAGCACCGGCAAAACACCGGGATATCCCAGACAGACAGGGCAAACCTGCGAATTATGTTCCTGTCCGAATTCTGTTGCGCTGTTGCAGAATATCTTTGACTTTGTCTTCAATTGGGCGTGCACTTCCAGCCCTATGACTGTTTCGTATTTATCCCTGATTTCCTGTGTTATTTCCGGCATGATTTTTTCCTGTTTTTTAATCCTTAATTATTTTATACCAGTCATGCATATTATGAAATGTTATACCGAGTGAAAATTTCAACAATTTTCAACACATTTTCTGCAATTTTTGACCCTTTACATTTGACTGTTAAGCCAATCATAGCAAGCTTTTATCCTGCATTTGTATGGATTTTTTGTTTTTCCACTTTATTCATTTCTTTGCTTTTTTAGTTAATTTTATTGGCTTAATTGATGGTGCGCACTGCGCACCCTACTGTTTTGCCTTAGGCATTGTGTTTGCCCCCTTTAAAAAATAAATAATGTTACAAAAGTGACAAAATGTGACATTTTTTTAATTTTGTCTCCGCCTTTTGCAGCAGCTGTTTGTTACTATTATATACCTTGTTTTTACATCCAGATGTCCAA
>DYOT01000027.1:0-2971 GCA_020720345.1 Candidatus Caenarcanum sp. | reverse complement strand
TGTCCAAAGTTTTTAGATTTTAGAAGGAGGTCTGCAACCTCAAACTCCGCTAAAATACTTTATCAAGCAGTATAAAAACAAAAATCCCTATGCTGACATACCCGTTTATATTGAAAAAAGCAGCATTAATTTTTGAAAGATTATTATCCGCAAGAAGAAAATGTTCGTAAAAAAGCATACATGCAACAAAAGCAATTCCAAACCAGTAAAAAATACCTACAGGATATATTATACCGAGAATTATTAATAAAATAACGGTAAAAATATGGAAAAATTTTGAAATTAGCAGACTTTTGTTTACGCCAAGCCATGCCGGAATACTGAAAAGATTATTTTGCCTGTCAAAATCTATGTCCTGTATGGCATAAATTATGTCGAAGCCCGCCACCCAAAAAACCACTGAGAACCCCCATAAAATGACGGGAATGGAAATTTCTCCGGTTACTGCGAGCCATCCTCCGCTTGCTGCGGCTCCTAATGCTCCGCCAAGGACAAGATGAGAAAGGTGCGTGAATCTTTTTGCGTATGAATACAGGATAAGGATTGCAATTGCTAAAGGTAAAAGCTGTCTGCATATAAGGGGAAGCTGCCAGACTGCTGAAATCATTACCGCAAATGAGATGATAATCAGGATTAGGGCAGATGATTTTTTAATTCTTCCTGCGGGGATTGCCCTGTCAGAGGTTCTAGGGTTTCTTTTGTCAATATCAGAGTCGATTAGTCTGTTTAATGCCATGGCGGCAGTTCTTCCGCTAACCATTGCCAGTAGGACGTATATAAGCGTGCTGAATGGAAACAAATTTTGCCCACTTGCAAGCAGCATGGCGGAAAGTGCAAAAGGCAGGGCAAAAATCGTATGCTCAAATTTTATGAGTTCAAAATATTCAATTATTTTGGATTTTAATTTCATTTACTAATTTTATAATAAAAAAGCTATTGGCTTAACTTTAAAAATAACTTAAAATAGATGTTGAACTTTGTTTTATACTTGGGTAAAAAAGAGCAAAATTAATGAGCGAATTTACAGTAAAATTTAGAGGAACAAGAGGAAGCCATCCGGTTGCGGCAGGCAATAAGCTGAAATATGGCGGAAATACAGCATGTGTTGAAATTCGTGCTAACGGGCATACAATAATTCTTGATGCTGGAACAGGCATAATTGAAGCCGGCAACGACCTTGTTAAGTCCCATATAGCAAGCGGCACAAATATTGAAAACAGAAATCCAATTCAGGCTTTGATTCTTTTTAGTCATTCACATTTAGACCATATTCAGGGGCTGCCTTTTTTCAAGCCTTTATATATAAAAAGCAGCAAACTTTGTATTTTTGGCGGTAAAACTCATGGAAAAGACTACCAGCAGCTACTTTCTGACATGGTTTTCGGTTCAGTTTTTCCTGTGGAGCTTTCCGAAATAGCTGCTGACACAAAATTTTATGATTTTAAGGAAACTGATGCAATAGTTCTTAATCCTGATTCAGATATACCTCAACTTATTAGATTTGATAAAGAAAAAGAAATTATTCTTGACGAAAAAGCAGTGGTTATAACCTGTATGAAATGCAATGCACATCCTAAAGCAGGTGTATTAGTCTTTAAAATAAGATGTAACGGTAAAACCCTTGTGTATGCGACAGATAAAGAAGATTATATTGGCGGAGATATCCAGACAGTTAATTTTTCCAGAGGCGCAAGTATGTTAATTCACGATGCACAATATACAATGGAAGATTATATTTCCCCTGTCTCTCCTAAGCAAGGCTTCGGGCATTCAACTATCGAAATGGCAATTGAAACTGCTAAGCAGGCAAATGTTTCGCAGCTAATATTATTCCATATGGATCCTGCTTATGATGATAATTTACTGGAAAAACTAGAAGAAAAAGCCAGAGGAATCTTTCAGAATGCAATGTTTGCACGTGAAAATCTTGAAATTAACCTTATGCAGGTAAAATGCAAAGTATAATTTCACACTGTCATTGCGAGGAACACCCACAGGGTGCGACGTGGCAATCTATTACCAAAACAATAATAATTGCCTTTTTAATGCTGTTTATTCAAGGTTCAACTTTTGTCATTGATTCTTCAAAAAATGCTATATGGCATAATGATAGAGGGCTATTCTTTCTAAGGATGGAAAATTATTATGGTGCAGTTGAAGAATTCAAGATTGCTATAGCTCTAAATCATAAATCACAGGCTTCGGCTGTTTTTTATTATAATCTCGGTTCTGTTTACAGCAAACTGGGGGTTTATGAACTTGCCTATCCCTGTTTTCAGAAAGCTATAAAACTTAATCCCGATTTTTTCTATTATTATGAAAATTATACGGTCGTAAAAAAACAAAAGAATGTAAAAAAATCTAAAAAGCGTTAATTACGTTCTTTTTGGTTTAATAACGTTGCTTTTGTATATTCTCTGCTCTCTTTGCGGTTTTTCAACCCAGACGTTTGTAAAATTATCTGTGTTTTCAAACCTGAAAGGATTTTCTTTGTCTTCCATGACCTGGCTTACAGAAATTTCCCGCAGTTTGTCAGGTATAGTTGAATCAAAATAATATTGATAAGACCATTCTGATGAACCGCAAAAACAACAGAATTCTTTTTGCGGGACTATATGATTATAGCCTGAATTTACAGCTGTTCTTAAGTGTCCGCATTCCATGCATTTGATGCTGACAAGCTTTATAACAACTTTTTTCCCGCAATCAGGGCAAAATTTGCAGCTGTAATTATTTACTGACTTATGCGTACATTCAACGCCCAAAAATTTTTCAACTTTTGTCAATAAGTTCTTAGTATTCATATTTTTACCGTCTGTTTTTAAATTTTGTGCTTTATTAATCCACTACAGCAAATATTATGACAGTTTGAACTTATAAATTTAATGACAAATAGGGCAATATATATTTAATTCTATTGCACTATTTACCTAAGTACAAAATAAACAAAACCTTAATAAATTTTTATTAT
>DYOT01000238.1 GCA_020720345.1 Candidatus Caenarcanum sp. | reverse complement strand
TTTACCAGTATTATACTAGACGGGAGCTAGTTTTATTTTAGGAATACTGGAATAAAGATGTTACAGTAACAGTACTAAAACGACTACTTGCAAGAAAAATGATAAATTTTGATTCACTTTCATTAAAAGCATTAATAAGCGAGATTGAGCCTATATTAACCGAAGGACGTGTTCAAAAAGTTCAGCAGGTGTCCAAAAATGAACTTTTGTTGACAATAAGGGCGGTCAGGCAGACACACAAGCTGTATATTTGCGTTGACCCAAAATATCCGCATGTTGCGCTTTTAAACCATTGCCACAACGAAAAGACAGGCAATAGTCTGAAGGATTGTGAACTTATAAGAGGTGACGGCTGTCACCAGGGAGAAGAGCTAAGAAATATTGAAATTCCTCAAAAGCCTCCTATGTTTTGCATGCTGTTAAGGAAACACCTGGAAGGCTGTAAAATTAACGCCTTAAGTCAACCCGGATTTGAAAGAATACTCGAGATGCATTTTGACAGCTACAGCGAGCTTGGCGCAAAAGTTCCGATGATACTTGCATGCGAATTTATGGGCAAACACAGTAATATAATTTTATACAGCCATGAAACAAATATAATTTCAGGCTGTGCACGCAATGTAAGCCACGAAAAAAGCCGTGAAAGAGAAGTTGCCGGCGGTCTGCCTTATGTTTATCCGCCAAAACAAAATAAATACGACTTAAACAAAATTTCTCGCGAAGAATTTTTCCAGCTTGCCAAAATCATGGATGCTCCGGTAAATAGCTGGCTTAACAATAAATTCGGGTTTATAAGCAAGGCTCTTGCTACTGAATTTTGCAATTTTCTGGCTATAAGCACCGAACCTGATAAAATAGCCGCTATTTCACAGGAAAAAATTGCCCGATTATACGATTTAATAATCCAAACCCTTAATTTTGATAATATTAATCCTTCTATAAGCGAAGACAAAAAATATTATTCAATAATAGGCATTGATAAATCTATTAAATGGCAGTCCATTGATTCTGCAAACATAATGACAGACCTGTATTTCGGCTATCAGGTTTTTTCTGACAAGTTTTCAAGGCTAAAAACAAATCTTGAAAATGTAATTAAAAAAGAACTTAAAAAACAAAAAAAACAGCTGTCGCAGCACTTATCAGAAGCTGAATCAGATGAAAAACAGGAAAAATATCGCCAGTATGCCGATATTATAATGGCTAATATTTATAAAATTAAGCAGGGTGTGGAATTTGCTGAAGTTGAGAATTTCTTTGAGGAAAATAAAACTATTAAAATACCCCTTGATACAAAACTTTCACCCTCTGAAAACGCTCAAAAGTATTATAAACTATATAATAAGTCTAAAAAAGCCGCAGAATACAGCCATGAGCTCAAACATAAAATTCAACTGGAAGCTGATTACCTTGAAACAATTAAAGAATCCATTAATCAGGCAGAAAATTTGCTTGATTTAAAAGATATCCAACAGGAATTAATCTCACAAAATTTATTGAAGGCTGTTGGTTTTCAGACATCAAAAAAAGAAAAGCAGGAAAAAATTAATCTTGCCGAGTTTGTTTCTTCTGACGGATTTATTATTTATATGGGGAAAAATAACAGGCAGAACGATTTTTTGCTAAAAACTGCTTCTCCCGAGGATATATGGCTGCATACGCAAAATATACCGGGGGCACATGTGCTTGTGCGAATTCCTCAAAATGCCAGCGAAGTCCCTGAATCCACTCTTCATGAAGCTGTATATCTTGCGGCATATCACAGTCAGGCACGGGAATCTTCAAACGTTCCTGTTGTTTACACCAGAAGAAAATTTGTAAAAAAGCCTTCCGGCTCTAAGCCCGGCTTTGTCGTCTATACGCACGAAAAAACTCTCTGGGTAAACCCTGACAGGAATAAGCTTTTGATAGCTTCTAATTCGCAAGAAAAAATGTCAGATTAAAACTTTTTATTTCTTTATTCATAATATTCCGGAGGTTTTTTGTAATTAATCCATGCTTTGGGGTCGTGTCCCGTTACAATTTTTATACCGCTCTTAAATTAAA
>DYOT01000026.1 GCA_020720345.1 Candidatus Caenarcanum sp. | reverse complement strand
TTAGCGGAAATTCCAAATCAGATCTTCCGGCACCTGTAAAATCAGGAGAGCGCACAGGCGATAATTTTCCTGCAGCCGATCTCTTTGCCCCTGTAAAATCAGGAGAACGCACAGGAGATAATTTCCCGGAATCTGTTAAGCCTGAAGTTTCTCAGCAAAAAGAATATATACAAAATCTGGAAAATGAAAACAGTGAGGCAATTAAGTCCCAGAATTGGGCTAAGGTAGTAGAAACGTCTGATAAACTTAAAGAATTTAGAGCAACTGAAGAAGGCAGCAAACTTCATGATGAAGCAATTGAAGCGAGAAGACAATCTCAAATACAATAAAAAAAAGAGGGTCTGAAAAGACCCTTTTTATGAGATGGTAGGTAGGATTAAAATTATAAATAATTCAATAAAGAAGGCTGGATGATTTGTGCACTAACCTGAAGCGAAGCCTGGAGGGCTGTCTGCTGGAATTGCAGGTCTGATATAGCTTTTGTAATATCAATATCTTCGGCATTTGATTTCATCTGTTTTAAATTTATTTTATTATCTTCAAGAATGTTTCTTGTTAAATCAAGTCTTGAAAGAACACCGCCCACCTGAGATTGGGCGTTTTGAATATCAGAGAGATTGCTGTCAAGGCTGTCAAGATTTTGTCGTAATATGTTTTTATCAGGCGGAGTGTTTTCAAGCTCATTGGCTACGGATATAAGTGTTTTTAAAAGCCCCTCCCCGTCAAGGGTATCAAGAGTAAGTGGGTTAGAATCCCAGTCGCTTGCATAATATTCTCCGAAAATTTTCTTGCCGTCCATATTCATTGCGATTGTTACGCCATCGCTTATTTCAACATTTCTTTGGTAATTTGTATCAGGAGAGCCGGTATACTCAATTTCTCCGTTAACTGATAAGCCGGAAAGGGGCACAGGTTCTTCAAAAGGAGAAGCGCCCGTTTTAAATCCGCCAAATATGTATTTATTGCTAACCTGTGTGTTTGCTAAGCTTTTAACATTATCAATAATCTGTTTTATCTGGTCATTTATTATGCTCAGCTGCTCGGGACCGGTAGAATCGTTTATTGCCTGAAGAATCAATGATCTTGCATCAATAGTGGAATCTACGGTTGAAGATAAAGTCGAATCAGTAATATTAAGTTCTGATTCCGCCGTTGAAATATTTTTTAAAAAATTGTCTATTTTTTCCAGAGAGTTTTTTGCTGAAAGAACAGAAATAGATGCGACAACATCATCTGAAGGTTTTTGTATTCTTTTTCCTGAAGAAATTTGCTCCTGTAAGTCAACAAGCTTTGACCTGTTCGATAAAAGGTTTTGAAGAACCGTTTCACTTAAATAACTGTTTGAAATTCTTGTATAATTCATATTTTAACCTCAACCTAACATATTCATTATTGTTTTTAAAACTTCATTAAGGGTTGCCATAATCTTTGCGGAAGCTTCATAAGATCTTTGAAACCTGACCAGATCTGTCAATTCTTCATCAAGATTGACTCCTGTTACTGAATCCCTTTGCTGTGTAACCTGCTGGACAATGCTGTCTTTTAAGTCGCAGTTATCCTGTAGAGCTTTTGATTGTGTGCCGAGCTGACCTATCATATTTGCAACATAGCCCTGTGTGGTTGGTCCGAGAAGCCCGGGAATATTTTCATTTCTTACATCAGCCATTAAAGCAGCATTGCTTCCGTCGCCTGTTTCCTCGGCTGTGCTGGCTAACTTTGCGGCGGCTATTTGATAAGGATTATTTACTATAGCGCTGTTGACTGAAATATTTCCTGCGGTTATAGTCCCGCTGGAATCAGAATCTACAAAGAAATCTTCTGTTGAAGCAACAGCAGACAGGACATACGGCGGAGCGCCGGTATTGTCAATATATTTTCCACCTGTCTGAATAGTGTTTATGGCGCTGGCAAAATTGCTGGCAAGCGTATTTAAAGAATCAGTAAGTCCTTTTATTGTGAGCTTGCCGGTTTCAGAGCCGCCAATCTGAAGAGTAGCGCCTATTTTGCCTGATGAAAGAAGAGAATATGCGTTTTTTGAAATTAAGCTTCCTGCATCATTGATGATTTGTACAATCGCAGGATTATCATCATTAGCTCCGTCGGCAACACCTGAAGTAGCATTAAAATATCCTGTTCTTTCGCTTCCTCTTACAAGTTCTGCTGTTCCAAGAGTAAGGGTTACCGTACCATTTTTTTCATTGGTAATAGTTACAGGAATATATTCTGCAATATCGTCAAGAACGCTGTCCCTTTGATCAAGAAGGCTGTTTGGAACTATTCCCTGGGCTGACATAAGACTTATTTGTTTGTTTAAATCTCCAATCTGGCTTAATTTACTGTTTAAGTCATTTAAGCCCGCATTTAAGATACTTTGATCAAGAGTAGAAGGATCACTAAAATCGCCCACAAGGCTTGTTCTTTTATCCTGAATCTGGTTATACACAGTGTTAAATTGCGTAGTAAGCGATATAGCATTTTGGACAAGGCTGTTTCTTGTTACATAGTCAGCCGGATTTGACGCAAGCTGGCTTAATTGGTTATAAAAATTGTTTAGGGAATCAGTCAATCCAGTATCCCCTATTTCATTGAATATTGTCTCCAATTGAGTCGCATTTGTGCTGTATTCTTTATAATAATTCAGGTCGGAGGATTCTTTTCTGTATGAATTATCAAGAAAAGCATCCCTGCTTCTTGTAATTGCATCTATAGAGGCGCCCATGCCGGATTGAGAAGCTTCAAGCGGACTGGTGCAAGTGGCTAAATTTGTTTGCTGAGAGATTTCCAGTCTTTGTTTGCTGTATCCCGGTGTATTCATATTGGCAATATTACTGTTAATAATATCAATAGCAGCCTGGTTTAAAGAAAGCGACCTCTGTGCACTATATATACCGCCTAAAGTTGAAGGCATTTATTATCTCCTCTTATGCTTCGTGCTCAACCGAGCTTAAATTCATTATCTTTTCCCTTGTTTTTAAAGCGCCCTTTTTGTTATAGGCAGAGCCTTCGGGAACTAAAACATTTGCTATTGAAATAATCGAGCTTTCTATTATTTTTAAGGAATGCTTTATAAGTTCCGTATTTATTGTGTGCTGTTTTTGGATATTTAATGCAATATTTTTAATTTTTATTCTTAAAACAGAAATTCTTTCCGCATGCTCTTTATTTTCTATTCTTTGAATAATTTCTTTTAAGGTTAAATTTTCAGGATAAATTTTATTTCTTTTTTCTTCTAACTTTTCTACAGCAAAATTGTATTTTTCAAGTTCTGTGTCAATTGTTTTTATTTTTTCAATATCACCTTTTATAAGACAATTTTTTTTGTCTGTAATATATTCTTCAAGTTTTGAATAAGCTTCTATTTCCTGATTAAGAATTTTTTCAAGTTCCAGAATTTCAGTATTCATAATTTATTTTCTCCTCCCGTTTTTTATTTAAGTACTCGTTTTAATGAATCTGAAGACAAATTTAAGTTAGGTATATTAAGCTTTATAATCTGCCAAAAGGCTTGTACCGTAACGCAAAGCATACTTTATATCGTCGTCTTCTACATCATTTAATTTATTTTTCCCCATAAAATCTTTTATTTCGTCCATATATTTTTTGTTTATATCTGATTCGCCATGATTTATTTCATCTAAGTTATTGCTTTTGGGTTCTTCCGGCGCAGAAATGCTTTTCTGTGAAGCTGCTCTGTTTTGAGCTATTTTTTTCAGGTTTTCAAAAGATTGTTGTGCTCTGACAGCCTGAATGTTATTAGTGTCTGTATTTACTTTCCCTACCATCATTTAATTTTCCCTTATTTTGTTTTTACATTTTTTCTTTCATTTGTTCATAAATTTGTTTTGCAAAGCCAAACGAAGTTTGAGGCGTAGAAGAAATATTTTTTGAAATTTCCTGGTTTAACATAGACCTGAACATTTCTTCCCCTTTTCCGCCTGAAAATTCTTCACTTTTTTCTACCGTTGAATTTAGTATTTCAAGAAACTGATTTACAAGCACGGCTTCAAAATCCTGTGCTGCTTTTTTGAGCTGGTCATCCATTTTGTTGGTTTTATTAGTGTTTGTTAATTCTTCAAGCTTTTTACCCTGAAGGTTGAACATTGTGTTGCTTATGTCTATCTGGTTTATCATTTTGGTTTTCCTTGTTTGTTTTTTGGAATCAAGTTCGGGATGACAAAAGGTGTTTATATTATTTCCAGAATTGCCTGAAGGCTTCCGGCTTCTTTTAATGCCTGAAGGATTGAAATTAGGTCGTAAGGCGTAACACCTATTGAATTTAAGGCTCTTACGAGATCGTTGAGGTTTGAGTTTGAAGGAATTTCAATTACTCTTCCGGCTTCCTTGTTTATGCTGATTTGACTGTTAGCAACAGGTACTGTTGTGCCGCCGCTTGAAAGAGAGGCGGGCTGGGAAACCTCATTTGTTGTGCTGACGGTTACTGTAAGATTTCCGTGGGCTATTGCGGCAGGAAGAAGCTTTACGTTGCTTCCTATAACTATAGTCCCTGTTCTTTCATTAATTATAACTTTTGCAACAGCATCAGCGCTTGTTAAAGTAAGATTTTCAAGAATTGAAATAAATTTAATCTTGTCGTCGATGAATTTATCAGGAATACTGACCTGAATAGTGCTTCCGTCAATTGCTTTTGCGGGAGCAACATTTAAGTTTATGATACTTGCGACTCTTGCCGCCATTGTAAAATCAGCTCTGTTAAGAACTACTTTAAGCCCATAGTCGTCTCCTATTTCGGAAATTACGTCTCTTTCCACGATAGCTCCGTTGGGAACTCTTCCTGAAGTTGTAATACTGGTTCTTGCCGAACTTCCGTTGGCGGAAACGTCAGTGCCTCCCGTGCTTATAGGTCCTTGCGCCACGGCTATAATTTCGCCGTTTGGAGCTAATAGCTGAGTTTGAACCAGAACGCCGCCTTCGAGGCTTTTTGCATCAGCAAGAGATGAAACTGTAACATCAATTTTATCCCCGCTTCTTACAAAAGGCGGAATTATAGCCGTAACTATTACTGAAGCAGTGTTGCCTTTTTTAATATCATCGGGTTTGTCAATAACTGTCCCAAGGTTTTTTAACAGCGAAACATTTGTCATTTGAGTTGATTTGCTGTTATCTCCCGTTCCCGGCAAGCCGACAACCACTCCGTAGCCTATAAGCTGGTTTTCTCTTATCCCGTCAATGTGTGTAACGTCTTTTATTCTTACTGTTCCGGCACTGGCTTTTAAGCCTGTACAAACAAGGCTTATTATAATTAGTGCAATGATTATCAATATTTTTTTCATAAATTTACCCATAAACCATCTCCCGATTTTGTTTTAATTAGAATAGTATTTTCATAAATTTGTTCATCATGCTTTCCGAGTCTGAAGAAGAAACGGTGCCTTTTCCTACCATGGCAAATTGAAGGCTTGCTATATAAGTTGAATTTATTTCTCCGCTGTTTGTAATAAATCTTGGGTCAACAATTCCGCTAAGCACTACCTCAGCCTTTTCTCCAGAATTCATTACCAGTTTTTTACCCTGAATTACAAGATTTCCGTTAGGTAAAATCTGGATAACCTGTGCTGTTATCTTATCAGTTATTTTTGAAGTTCTTGTTACGCTTGCAGAATTTCCTGTTGTTGCTGTTCCCCCATATCCGTTAAGATTCGGGAATCTGTCTGTTTTGAAAATAGTGTTTAAAATAGGCGAAAATTTATCCGTTGCAGTAGAGTTGTCTTTGATATCAAGCTTTACATCAGTAGCCGCCGATGAATTTTCTTTTATTAAAACAATTACAACATCACCTATATTTTTTGCTTTTACTGTATTGAACAGCGCCCTTGGCTGAAACGGATAGGCGCTCTGTGCAACTCCCGTCCTGAAAAGCGATTCTGCAAAAACAGGAGAAGCCCCCGCTGAAAGAATAGAAATTATTATTAAGGCTTTTAACATTTTTGTTTTCATATTAAATATCCACCAATACTAAATTTTCACCTATTACTTTTCCCTGATAGTGTTTTTTATAATCTGTGCTCCTTACTTTTATGTAATCACCTATGCACCCGTTGTTTAAAGCAACCGCCGGTATTGTTATTGAAACTTTATCCGCTTTAAATATAACCGAAATAGTGTTATCCCTTATTATTACAGGTTTAATTTTGTTAAAATTTCTTTCTGTTATTGAATTTTTAGATATCATGCTGTTTTTATTATTGCCGATGTCTATTTTTCCCTGAGCTGTAAAACTTTTATAAACCGCTCCGTCAACAAGTATGCTAACTCTAATTATTGTTACCGCATTGAAATATTTAAGGTTAACCAGAGTTTTTATTTCAATGTTTTCGCTTGAGGTTTCAATTTTTTGATAGGGAATCGACAATATTTCAACTTTTATATCTTTGTTTAGCTCAGATTTTATTTGAGCTTCCACTCCCTGTTTAATTTTTGCTTTTAAAAATGTTGAATCCATAACAAAAGCGTTTGCTTTGCCGGACAAAACAAATATTAAAATTATTAGCGCTGTTTGCAGGATTCTTTTCATTTATTTTCCTTTTTTCCTTTGTCATTCTGAGGGCTTTAGCCCGAAGAATCTGGAAGCGTTTGATATGGCAGATCCTTCGGAAGCATTTGCTTCTTAATAAGTACTCGATTCTTGAATCAGTTACTTATCTGGTGGCGACTGCCACCTCAGGATGACAGTTTAAGAGTTACTACCTGACAAGATTATTGGCAATAGTTAACATTTCGTCTGATGTCTTGATTATTTTTGAATTTGCTTCAAACGCTCTTTCAGCCTGAATAAGACTGGTTAATTCATTAACAATCTGAACATTTGAGCCTTCAAGAAATCCTTGCTGTATAGAGCCAAAACCTTCCTGATTGGCTGTTCCTTCAACAGGGCTGCCGGAAGCTGAAGTTGCAACGTAAAGGTTTTTTCCGATAGAAGATAATCCACCGGTATTCGCAAATTTTACAAGCGTTAAAGTTCCTATTTCTGACTGCTCTACTGCGCCCGGAGTTTTAACGGCAATTTTCCCATCGGGGGTTATGGTTATATCGGTTGCATTTGTAGGAATAGAAATCTGCGGCTGGATGATAAAACCGTCGCTTGTTGTTAATTGTCCGTTTCCGTCAATTTTTAGGCTTCCGTCCCTTGTATAACCTGTTGTGCCGTCATCCATCTGAACCTGAATAAATCCATCCCCTTCAATCGCCATATCAAGCTTTCCGCCTGTTGATATAAAAGAACCCGCTGAGAAATCCCTTGCCGTAGCGGAAGTTCTTGTTCCTAAACCTATCTGGATACCGACAGGCTGGTTCGTTCCCTGTGAAATTTGCGCACCTGGCTGTTTAAGGGTCTGGCAAAGCAAATCCTGAAATTCCGCCCGTACTTTTTTGTATCCGGTTGTGTTTATGTTTGATATATTGTTGGCAATAACGTCAATATTTAATTGTTGTGCTATCATTCCCGTTGCAGCTGTGCTTAAAGACCTTAACATATTTTTTATATCCTCCACAGTTATTAAATTTTTGGTGATGGTCATCACCTTTCTTAAGTAATCGTTTAAAGCCTTGATATTATTTGACTTTGCTTATAGTTATCAGCATTTGATGTACCTCTATTAAATTTTTATATACCGGTTTAAATTATTCTCTTACCCGTCCTACTTCATTTACCGCTTTGCTAAGAGTGTTTTCTGTTGTTTTGATTACTTTTGAAAGAGACTCGTAAGTTCTTGCGGCTGTAATCGTATTAATCATATTTCCAATTGCGCCTGCGTTTGAGTTTTCAATATAACCCTGACTTACCTTACAGCTGGCTGCCTCTTTCGGGGTTGCGCCCTCTACTGCTTTAAACATAGAATTTCCTACATTAACGATGTCAGAAGACTTGTCAAATGATACTATTTTTAATTTGCCAATTTCTTTTTTGTCTTGATATAAAGTGCCATCATTTGTAAGGGTTAATTTATCAAGATTATGATTAAGGGTATCTACTATTAGCGGGTTTCCTTCCTTATTTAAAACAGGATTTCCGTCTGTTGTAACAAGAACGTTTTCTTCATTAAGGGTAAAGCTGCCGTTTCTTGTATAATACTCGCTGTTATTATTGTTAATCGCAAAAAAACCGTCTCCGTTAAGCGCAAAATCAAGTTTATTGCCGGTTTGGTTTAAAGTTCCCTGTTTTAAGTCAAGGACAGTTGCATCAAGGGCGCTCCCTGAGCTTAATTTTCCAATTGTATTGCCCTGTGTTCTCCCCATGTTGTCAGTTGATTTTTCTTTTAATTCAACATCATGCAGGTTTTTAAAAGCGGGGATAAGTTCCTTAAAACCCTTGGTATTGACATTAGCCAGATTATTGGCAATTATGTCAGTCATATTTAGTATACTAATCATTCCTGATGCTGCTGCATCTATTCCACTTACCATATTTCCCCCGAGTTATTTTAGTTAGCACACGCTTTAATAAACCTGAAAACAAATTTAATTTGGGTGTGCGCTATTCTACTACCTTTGCACTATTCATGATGTTCTTTACGTAATTTTGAGTTTCCCTGTAAGGAGGAACCCCTCCGTATTTATCTACCGCATTTGGTCCTGCATTATATGCGGCAAGACCAAGTTTTACAGAATCATATTTATTTATCATATTTTTAAGATATTTTGTGCCGCCGGCTATATTTTGCTCAGCGTCTAAGGGATTTTTGACCCCTAAACCTTCAGCGGTAGCAGGCATTAACTGCATTAATCCTAAAGCGCCTACAGGAGATTTTGCCTTTGAATTAAAACCTGATTCCATCTTTACCACAGCTTTTACAAGATTTTTATCCAGATTGTTTTTATCGGCATATTTATCGATAAGGCTTAAAATTTCACCTTTTGGAACTTCGGGAAGATCAGGGAGTTCCGTTGTATTCGGAAGACCTGAATCATCCTTATTAATGTAGCCGTTTATTTGCAGTTTGTTTTGCAGGATATTGTCAAAACTGTCGTCGGAAGAAACTTTATCCTGTTTTTGATTTCCAAAAATGGAATCAAAACGATGTTCAATTTCTTCAATACGTTTTATAGCTGTGCCAACGCTATCTAAATTCATCTATCCTACCCAGATCTTTATAACCCTACCAATATTAAAATTACAGCATGAGAGCAGCGTTATCATCCACCGAGAGGTGTATATATCAAGTCAAATAAAAAGATTGATCCGAGGATCAATCTTTTTATTTGATTATTTAATTAATTATTTTAAGATAAAAATTCTTTAACTTCCGCAGCAAGCTGTTTTGTGTCGATTTTAATTCCCGGTCCCATTGTCGAGGTGAGATAAACCGATTTTAAATATGTTCCTTTTGCTGCAGACGGTTTTGCTTTTAAAACAGCATCTGATAGAGCCGAAAAGTTTTTCATTAACTCTTCAGCGGTAAAGCTCATTTTTCCAAGAGGAACGTGAACCATGCCCTGTTTGTCAGCCCTGAATTCTACCCTGCCGGCTTTAAGTTCTTTGACAGCATTTTTAATATCAAAAGTTACTGTGCCTGTTTTCGGGTTAGGCATTAAACCTTTAGGACCTAACTGTTTACCGAGTTTTCCAAGTAAGCCCATTGCATCCGGTGTAGCAACGAGCACGTCAAATTCAAAAAAGCCGCCTGAAATTTTTTCTACTAAGTCTTCAGCCCCGACAAAATCAGCGCCTGCGTCTTCAGCGTCTTTAACTTTTTCGCCTTTTGCAACAACTGCAACTCTTACTTTTTTTCCTGTGCCTGCCGGAAGAACCACTGTGCTTCTGACCTGCTGGTCGGCATGCTTTACTTCAATCCCTAATCTCATGTGGATTTCAAGGGTCTCGTCGAATTTAGAAACTTTTTCGGAAATTGCTTTAAGGCTTTCAATCGCCTTAAAACCTGTACATGGCTGTTCTGTTTCTTCTAAAAGTTCCAGAATCTGTTGTTGTCTTTTTGTTAATTTTGGCATTTTTTCTCCTTTGTGGTGCTAACGGGTGGGGTAATTTTAACGTTATAAACCGCCAGTTTCCCTTCCACTGTTATTATTAATCTACTACTGTTACGCCCATGCTTCTTGCAGTGCCTGCAACCATTTCAGAAGCTGCTTCCATGGTTGTAGCGTTTAAATCGGGCATTTTAATTTTTGCAATTTCAGCAACCTGAGCTTTTGTAATGCTTCCAACTTTTGTTTTGTTGGAAACGGCGGAACCTTTTTCAGCTTTTGCCGCTTTTTTAATAAGTTCTGCTGTTGGAGGAGTCTTCAGGATAAAGCTGAAAGACCTGTCTTCGTATACTGTAATTTCAACAGGAATTATATTTCCTGTCTGGTCAGCGGTTTGAGCATTATACTGCTTGCAGAATTCCATGATGTTAACACCATGTTGACCAAGTGCCGGACCTATTGGAGGGGAAGGATTAGCTTTTCCCCCTGTAATTTGGAGTTTTATTTTACCTGAGACCTTTTTTGCCATTTTTATATTCCTTATTTTATTAACTTTGTTTTTGAATCTGGTTGTATTCAAGTTCTACAGGGGTTTCCCTGCCGAAAATCGAAACATTTGCCCTGATTTTTTCTTTATCGGGATATACTTCTGTAACTGTTCCTGAAAAATCGGCAAATGGTCCGCTTATAATAAGAACAATTTCGCCAATTTTAATATCAAGTTCGAACTTCTTAGGCTGCGCTTCAGCTTTGTAAATAATTCGTTTGATTTCTGCATCACGGGCAGGAATAGGTCTTTTTTCAGCACCGACAAATTTTGTTACGCCAGGCGTATGTCTCACAACGTACCAGCTGTCGTCATCCATTATCATTTCAACTAAAACATAGCCCGGAAAAATTTTCTCTTCTTTTTCCTGACGTTTTCCAGCCTTTACAACAGTTACTGATTTTTGCGGTACTTCCACCCTGAAAATTTTGTGCCCGAGGTTCATATATTCAACGCGTTTTTCAAGGTTTACTTTAACTTTATTTTCGTGTCCTGAATATGTATGGACTATGTACCATCTTTTTTTGTCTCTTTGAATCATTTATCTTACCCGCTTATGGTTTTGTATGAATAAACATATTTAATATGAAGCTAAAAATTTTGTCATAAGCATATATAACAAAAGTAAAAAAGAATACAACGACTATAACAACAATAGTTTCAACAATAACCTGCCTTCTTTCCGGCCATGTTATTTTTCCCCATTCAGACTTAACGCCTTTTAGATAGGTCGAAATGCTTTCTTTAAGGGTCGGTTCAGGTAAACTTTTTTTGCCTGCTGTACTCATTTTATTTTTATCCTTATTGTTTTTTTAAAGCGCGCCCTGTAGGACTTGAACCCACGACATTCGGCTTTGGAGACCGACGTTCTACCAACTGAACTAAGGACGCAATTAAGTTTGATATTCTGAATCCTTTTGGCTATAAGTACACGATACAAGACCCGGGAACTTATCAGGAGGTGAGACCACTTCAGAATGACGGTCCGGTCAATTATTTTGTTTCCTTGTGGAGAGTGTGTTTCTGGCAGAACGGGCAGTATTTGTTAAGCTCTATTCTGCCTGCCGTGTTTTTTTTGTTTTTTCTAGTTGTGTAGTTGCGGCGTTTACAGTCTGATTCTCCGCATGCCATTATAACCAGTCTGTCGTTTTTCTTTAATCCCATTTTTCTTCAGCCTTATGTATTTGTACAAATAATTTATTGGTTTTCTTTTTATTTTAGCGTTAATCAACTTTTGGTTAAGTTTGCAACCTATGCCGGAAGCAAGGATTAAGTTCTTCTGGTCGACTGCCTAATAAAAAGACATTTTAAAGCAGGGTATCATGCCCTGCTTAGTTTATTTTATATCAAAAATTTTTTTTGCAAAGGGAAGTTTTTAATTATTTTAAAAACAGCATTTTTAAAAAGTTAGCTTTCAATATATTTTTCGAGATTATCTTCCATTGTCCAGATGCCGCAGGGGCAGA
>DYOT01000237.1 GCA_020720345.1 Candidatus Caenarcanum sp. | reverse complement strand
AAAATCGGGACGTAGCGCAGCTTGGTAGCGCACTACCTTGGGGTGGTAGGGGTCGCAGGTTCAAATCCTGTCGTTCCGATTCTTTATATTATATACTAAAATGAGTTTGGTTTTCGGAAAAACGGCAAAGCCGTATTTTCCTCAAAACCATCACTCCTGCTTCGCATACTGCCCTTGCATAATTTTTAAAAAATCCGAAATTTAATTTGAGGGCAGTATAAGTAAATTTATATAGGAATAAAATTGTGAGATGCATTGAAAACACAAAAGTCGAAGAATTATTAAAACTATATGACCTGCCTGTTGAGGAATTAATAGAAATTTCATCAAAAATAACTAAGGAAAATTTCACCAATGAAATGGAATTTTGCAGCATAATCAGCGCAAAAACCGGCATGTGCCAGGAAGACTGCAAATATTGTTCCCAAAGTATGCATCATCAAGCAAAAATAACGGTACACCCTTTAATTGAACTTGAAGAAGTTAAAAAAGCTGCATTAAATTCAAAAGAAAATGGTGCTACAAGGTTTTGTGTCGTAACTTCAGGAAGAAAGCCTGACAATAAGGATTTTACAGCTATTTTAAGAATGATTGAAACAGTTGCCGGTATTGAAGGTTTGCATAGCTGCTGTTCTCTTGGGATTCTTGATGAAAAACAGGTCAGGCAAATTAAAGAAGCAGGAGTGGAAAGATATAACCACAACTTAAATACCTGCAAATCTTTTCATAAAGAAATTTGCTCGACTCATGACTTTGAAGACAGGGTAAATACAATAAATTTAATTAAAAGCTACGGTATAGAAGCTTGCACAGGTGGGATTATAGGAATGGGGGAAACAAGAAAACAAAGAGCGGAACTTGCTCTTGAACTTGCTGAATTAAATCCTAAATCTGTCCCGATTAATTTTTTATCTCCTGTTAAGGGGACTCCGCTGGAAAACCTTCACGATGCAATTGATGAAGAAGAGATTCTCAGGACAATATGCATTTTCAGGATAGCCATGCCGGAAGCCCTGATTAGATATGCAGGGGGAAGGGCTTTAAGATTTTCAAAGGAATATCAGCTTTTAGGAATAAGAGCCGGTATAAATGCCTTACTGATAGGTAATTATCTTACTACAACAGGAATATCTGCAAATAATGATATTGAACTTGTTAAAGAATCAGGCATGTCTATTGCAAAAATCTAATTCTTCTTTAAGGATGCTGCTTCAGAAAGAGTCTTTCTGGGCGGTAATTTTTATTTTGCCAGCTTTTTTAGGCACTTTAATTTTCATAATTTTTCCAATATTAATTTCTTTTGGCTTGAGTTTTGCCGAATGGAATTTAATTAATAAGCCTCAACTGGCTGGTTTTGACAATTATATAAAACTATTTAGCGACCCTGTGTTTTATCAGGTACTGTGGAATACTTTTTATTATGCTCTAATTACAACATTTTTCAGCATAATTTTACCACTAATGCTTGCTGTGGCGCTTAACAGCAAACTCAAAGGCAGTGGATTTTTTAAAACCGCTTATTTTATACCTTTTGTTACTCCTATGATAGTTATAGGGATTGTATGGGCATGGATTTTTGATCCTAATTACGGCATTTTAAACTGGCTTTTAGGGGTAGGGGACAATATAAAATGGCTGTATGACAAAAATTTTGCAATGCCGGCATTGATAATAGTTAGTGTATGGAAAAACATCGGATATAATATGGTAATTTTTCTTGCAGGGCTTCAGGCAATACCGGAGAGCCTAAACGAAGCTTCAGAAATAGATGGGGCAAACGGAATTAAGAGGTTTTTTCTTGTTACTTTACCTTTGTTAAGCCCTACAATCTTTTTTGTTTCCATTATTACAACTATTTCTTCGTTTCAGGTTTTTGACCTGATTTATCTCATGACTCAGGGCGGTCCTGAAAATTCTACGACTGTTATGGTTTACTGGCTCTTTAAGGAAGCTTTTGAGTATTTTAATATTGGAAAGGCTTCAGCTATAGCATATATTTTATTTGCCATAGTTCTTGGATTAACTTATATTCAGTGGGTTACAAGAAAAAAGTGGGTTTTTAATGAGTAAAGGTAG
>DYOT01000236.1 GCA_020720345.1 Candidatus Caenarcanum sp. | reverse complement strand
TAAATTTTTAACAAAACGGCTTCTTATATATAGTAAGACTCGTTTCAATTCGAATTTAAGTTAGTTAGATATAGAGAAGATAGGAGGTTTTAATGAGAATTGCGCAGATTGCTCCTCTATGGGAAGCTGTCCCGCCTAAAAAATACGGGGGTACAGAGCTTGTCGTATATATTTTGTGTGAAGAACTCACAAAAAGAGGACATGAAGTTACTTTATTTGCTACGGGCGACTCAAAAACTTCCGCAAACCTTGAAGCAATAATTGAAAAACCTATGAGAGAAGCAGATATTGCTAATCCTTTTTGTTATGAATCAATCGCAATGGCAAAAGTTCTTGAAATGAAAGATAATTTTGACATAATTCATAATCATATGGGGCTTCATTTTATTCCATTTGCGGAAGCACTTGATCTTCCGGTGGTAAATACACTTCATGGCGCTTTTATCAATCAGGAAGATATTGATTTCAGTATGAAATATAAAAAAAGCCCGTTTGTTTCAATAAGCAATTCTCAAAGGCTTGGTTCACCGGATCTTAATTATTTATCAACTGTTTATAATGGTATACAGATTAAAAAATATACTTTTCAGGAATCGCCGGACACAAACAATCCTTATATTGCTTTTCTTGGAAGGCTTTCCGAGGAAAAAGGTATTCATCATGCCGTAAAACTGGCAAAAGCAACAGGACATAAACTTATTCTTGCAGGAAAAATAGGCAGTGCAGATAAAAAATATTATGAAACAGAAATTAAACAATATGTAGACAATAAACAAATTGTCTACATAGGCGAATTAGGACATGACGATAAAGTTGAACTTCTTAAAAATGCCTTGATGGCTATACATCCGGTAACATGGCCTGAACCTTTCGGTCTGGTTATGGCAGAATCCATGGCCTGTGGAACCCCTGTTCTTGCGCTTAATAAAGGGTCTATCCCCGAAGTTATAAAGCATAAAGTTACAGGCTTTGTTGAAAATGACATTGAGTCGCTTATAAAAAGAGTTAAAGAAGCGGAAAATATTGACAGGAAAGCTTGCAGAAAGCATGTTGAAGATAATTTTTCAGCGGAAAGAATGACTGAAGGCTATCTTGCAGCTTATAGGAAAATTATAAGCGGGCGTGTAAAAGATATTGATACTTCTTCAAAGCTTGCTGTTTAAGCTTCTATCATCTATAACTAACGTGTTTCCCCACGAAAATATTATTCCGTCGTTATTTACCTGATATTTTTCTTTTGTTTTATCTTCAAGAATTATTTCAACACCAATGCCAAAGGAATTCTCAGCATTGTCGGCACTTTCAACAGTGTTTACTTCAGACAGGCATGAGATTTTTTCGGGATTTTTCTCCCCGAATCTTTTTTCCAATACTATTTCTACTGCTTTTTTCTTATCCATCATCAAGTCAAATCCATTTTATTTTTTTTAATTATACAGGAGAAAGTTAAGAATTGGTTAATTTACTCTTATAAAATGAATTTTATTGTTTAAAATGGCAGGAGAAAGTTAAAAAAATCATTTTTAAAAAAGGAGGCAATTAAAATGGCAAAAGTTGTAGCTTATACGGTTGATTACTGTCCTTACTGTAAAAAAGCAAAAGCACTGCTTCTCGAAAAGGGAGTAGACTTCGAAGATATTGATATCACAGCAAATGAAAATGAAATGAGAAGCAAACTTGCACAGATGCTCGGAATAAATGAAAAACCGACTGTGCCCCAGATATTTATTAATGACAAACCTGTCGGCGGCTATACAGATTTAAAAGCCCTTGATGATGCCGGTAAACTTGACGAACTCCTAACAAGTTAGCCATTTTATTTCGATTATTTCTTCTTTCTAAAGAAAAACGGCAAAAATAAACCGCCGAAAAATACCGGAAGCCCGAATCCTTTAAACAAAATGGTGATAGCAGCCGTTATTATTATTGAAATAACAATCCCTTTAAGTAAAAATTGCACATCAAGAGAGCCTTTTCCAGACAGGAAAGGGGGCGATTCTTCCAGCGCAACCTTTACTCCGCAAAAATCGCAAAATCTGCTGTCTTCTTTTAAATTTCTTCCGCAAAACTGACAATTCAT
>DYOT01000025.1 GCA_020720345.1 Candidatus Caenarcanum sp. | reverse complement strand
TACTACTATTTAGTAAAGTAGACACAAGATTTTAAATTGCTAAAAATTTGATTTATGTTAACTAATATTAAGAATCTGTCAGAGAAATCTTATTGAAACGAGTACTTATTATAATGGTAAGAAGCATAAGCAATGATTTTTTAAAATTCTTTTATAAAACGAATTATATTGCATGCCGGACTGGTCAAATCGGGAAATATCATTATAGGAACTTTTTTCTCCGTAGCATATTCAGCTGGTTTCCAATAGTCTTTTACCAGTAGTTCAAAGGTTCCACGTTGTATAAAATCTCTTTGAGAAAGCATTTCTCTTGCTTTTTCAGCTGTTTGCTGGAAATCCCTGACTCCTACGTATAGCTTTGCGTTATTATTAGTTGAAAAAACATTATTTATAGCAAAATTCAAAATATCTTTATAATATTCCTGATAAGCTAGTGAAAGAGTAATATCAACCCAGAAACTTTCGTTATCTGCGGTCATAATTGATAAAAAGCTCTCAATAGAATTTTTTTCAGGATTATCAAGCACAAAAGATTTTATTAAATGTCCTTTTAGCCTGTTTAATAATTTGTTTTGCAATCCGAATCTGAAATCCTCAACAGTTTTTAGAAGTGAAGCCCTGAATCTGGGAGATAGAGCTTCTCTGTCCAACTCATATAATTTTTCTGCATCAGAAGATTCTGCCTGCCTTAATGGAACAGATATATCAGAAGAAACTTTGTCGGAAGTATTTTCCCATATACTTATTTTTGAATTGTTTCTGAATGAACATACGTTTTTAAAAAGTGCCAGAGCCTCTGTGTAGTTTTCATCTATTGTTGTAATAAAAGTTTCAACGCCGGCTCCGCCGTATTTATTTACGACATAATCAATAAGCTGCTTCCCCGTGTCATAAGCATTGGGGTTAAGGATTAGCCTGTTTATTTTCCAGCGGGTTTTTTGTTTTCCATCGGGTGCGAGACTGATTAAGCCGAGCAAATTATCCCCTTCTACTGCCACATAGCATTCCTGCAAAAATTTGAGTTTTAGGGGAAGAAAGCCATGAATCATATTAAAAGGAAAACTCACGTAAGCATCTTCGCTTATTTTGCCGGGTGAAATTCCAGGACTTACGTATTCAATCATTTTTCTGACTTTTTTTAAGTCAGAGTGCCTAAGAGAAATAATTTTTGTCATAAAATAAATAAACTTTTTATTATGTAATTAATTATATTTTACGCTGTAACACTTTGTAAATAAAGAATATAAAAAATGTTTAATAATTTGTACCATTTAACAATATATGAAATAATAATCTTTATTAAAGTTAACAATAAGGGGTATTAATATTATGCAGGTTACTAATACTATAAGCAACAATAAAAATAAAATAGGCTTTCAGGCTTTATATGCCAATGAAAATCAATTGAAATCACTTGGAAATAATTTTATGAAAGATTGGAAAACTGTAAAACCAAGAGTTGAAAATATGATTGGAGACCATGACATTTTTGTTTGCGCTGAAACACTTCATAAAGACGTAGATGGATTTTTTATTTTTGCAAGAAAGAAAGAAGCAGATAATACAGGCTATGGCGTTGGAATCGGTAATGTTAATGAGGGAAAAAGCGGCATTATGGCTGCATTAAAAAATGCCATGACGGAAGTAGAGGAACATTTACGCCATCCTGAAAGATATAATAATAGTCTCAAAAATAAAAGAAGCATGAAAAGTATAATAAAAGAAGTTTTTAAAAGGTTTGACAGGGCAGCATAGGTCAAAAGAAATATTTTTAATCCCTAACTTGTACGATAAGCTCAATTTCAACGGATGCTCCCATCGGAAGTTCGTTTACCCCGACGGCAGAGCGAACATGTCTGCCGGCTTCGCCGAATATTTCAACAAGCAAGTCCGATGCCCCGTTAATAACTTTCGGCTGTTCGGTAAATAATTTTGCACTGTTTACATAACCTGTAACCTTAATAACTCTTTCTATATTATCCAGAGAAATTATTTCGTTAATAGAGGCAAGTCCGTTGAGAAGGCATAGCTGCGCAGCTTTGTAGCCTTCTTCTGTTGTGTGGTTTACTCCGCCAATTTCTTTTATATAAGCGAGTTTGCCGTCTTTTAACGGTAACATCCCTGAAGTCATTACAAGATTACCGAGCCTTAAAGCAGGTATGTATGCTCCAATAGGTTTTGGTGCTTCTGGAAATTCATATCCAAGTTCTTTTATTTTTTCAATAATGTTCATTAAATTCCTTTCATAATTTCTATAAATTCTTCAACAGAAATATCAATTTCCCGTAATATAGCTCTTGACAGAGGAGCTGCCAAATCTCTGCCTTTATGATTAGGAACAGTTGTTGTTCTTCCGTCTGAATGCCTGAAAAACACATGGCTTCCCTTTTGTCTTGTTTTTTGAAAGCCCAGTTTTAATAGAATATTTTTCATTATCCTATAATTAATTACAGGGATAGGAGGCATTAAGCGACCTCTATTTGCTGTACGCCAATAAATTTTGGAATATTTTTTAATAAATCGGGATTTTCTTCGATGCAAAGATCAATAACTTCTTTTAGATTTCTGTTAAGTTCGTCAAGACTTGCAGCTTGAGTATGGACTCCTGTTAATCCCGGAATCAGCCCTACATAAAGATTTGTATTATCATCATATTCAATGAAAGCAGTTAATGTTTTCATTTTACCTCCTGAGTTTTACAAGATAATTATATTTTACCCTGTAAATATTTGTAAATAAAGAGGCGAAAAGCTATTAACTTTTTTCTTCAGGAGTTGTTAACTCAGATTGCAAGAATTCAAGTTAAATAGGAAATAAAAATAATTCATAAATATTAGTACCTTTAAATGATACGTCGGAAGAAAACCTCCTTTTGTACTACAGAGCATGTGAATTTTGAAAACCTTTCATTGAATGGGGAAATGCCCGTTTTTAATCCATAAGGTTTAAGCCCCGAAATAAATCTTTCGCAGGATAAATATAAACCTCTGTGTTGATGAGTACCCTCATTAAACAGAGTACTATGCTTAGTGTAGGGAAAATACAATAGTATAAAGCAATAAATGCGGGGGAGTTCACTATGCGAAGTGTTAATTTAAAGGAGAACAGAACAGTTTTAATCGTAGATGACAATTATGATCATGCTTCGGGTATCAGGGAGCTGGTCAAAATTGAAAGCGATTATGAAGTAAAAGGTATAGCGGCAACAGCTGAGATAGCAATTTCGCTTATCAAAAAATGCAAACCAACTGTGGTTCTTATGGACATCAATATGCCTGATATGGACGGCATTACGGCAATTCAGGAAATCAAAAAACTTGATGCAGAAACAAAAGTAATTGCTTTAACCGGTTATGATGATTCAGACCTTATATTTAGGGCAATGAAAGTCGGGGCAAGAGGTTATATCCTTAAAACCATGGCTGCCTCTCAACTTATTACAGCAATAAATGAAGTTTCTAACGGAAAAATTTATTTACCAGCTTCACTTACAGCAAAATTCTTTGATCATTTCCAGTCTGCTGTGAAAGAAGAAGCAAAACCGAGAATCGACGAATCAGAAAATCTTCTTTCATATCTTACACAGAGAGAAGAAGAAGTTTTAGAGCTTCTAACTCAGGGAATCACTTACAAGGGCGTTGCAAAACAGTTATTTATCAGCGAAACAACAGTAAAGACGCATGTAAATAATATATTCCAAAAATTGCAGGTGAATGACAGAACACAGGCCGTATTATATGCAATTAATCACGGCATCAGCAGCAGAAGAAAGCTTAAAGCAGCAGTGTAAGAAAATCTTGAGTCGTAAGAAATGAAAAAACCTTTAAAATATAATTCAAAAGTTTCAATAAAAGACTTATTTGATTATATAGAGCCGGATTCATATACAAGGCAAACCATAGCGACGATTTTCAGATGTTTTTTGGAAACTATAATAGAAAATCGTTATCCTTCGGTAATTCTTGCAAGGTTAAAAAACTTGCAGGGATTTCAGGGGCTGTTGAACAGGCTTAAATATACAGAATCAAAGGTATACAGTTATTCAGGAAATATCGAAGAATTTAAGCAGGTAAAATTAGAGCACCCCGGTCTTGAAAATGACGAATTTCTGGTAATTATTGCAGAAAGATTTTCCGCCTGTATTTATTGGAATGAGTCAGAATCAGATGTTTTCGGGTTGTGTGAGGGATTTTGTTCTATGAATCCCGAAGATGCAAAATTAATTATAGAGTTACTGCAAGATGTGGCGTACGATAGTAATGTGGAAAAAGACCTGTCAGAAGTACTTCAGGATAGAAGAAACAATGAAAAGTTCACAACTATTTTAAGAAAACTGGTTACCAGTCTTGAAAGCCGTCAAAGAGATTTGATTTGTGCTAATACAGAATTAAAAGACCTTTGTCAAAAATCTTTGCAAACAGAAAAACTCGCTACATTAGGTGGATTATGTTCAACTATAGCTCATGAACTGAGAAATCCTCTAGGTATGATAGATTTACACGCAAAAATTATTTTAAAGAGCGTTGAAAAACTTGAAGTAAAGGGAACAGAAACCCTTTTGAACTCAGCAAATATATTAAGCAAAGCTACTCAAAATCTTGAAAAGCTTTTAACTGAGCTAATAGATTATTCAAAGCCAATGATATTGGAAAAGACACAAACAAACTTGGAAAAGCATCTTTTAGAAGTTGTAGGACTTGTTCAACCGTCTTTTGAGGAAAGAAAAGTCGGCATTTTGTTTGAAAATCTGCTTAATAATAATTATAAAATACTTTTCGACGCTCCCAAGCTTTATCAGGCAGTTTTAAACCTGGTTATAAACGCTCTGGAAATTTCAAAACCGGGAGATGCAGTGAAAATTGTTGCGGATTATAATCAGGAAGATAATTTAATATTGATAAAAATTTCAGATGAGGGACCGGGTATATCGTCAGCAAATCTGGAAAAAATATTCACGCCATATTTTACAACTAAAAGTCAAGGAACTGGTTTGGGGCTGGCTCAGTCCAGAAAAATTTTAGAAGCGCACGGTGGGAGTTTATTTATAAGTTCAACAGGGGCGAAAGGAACAACATTTGTTCTTACACTCCCGATTGAATCAATATGAGGGGATAAGCTATGGATCTGATAAGTACAAATACGATAAATATTACAGCTCTTGGACTTGACGGGCTTTCTGCCAGACATAAGGCAATAACTTCGAACATAGCAAATGCTGACACTCCTGACTATAAGCGGATGGATGTAACTTTTGAGGATCAGTTGGGAAAAATTATCAGCACAGAACATGGAAAAGAGTCTCAAAGGTTGGCAAATTCTATAGCGATGAGTGACAATAGCTCATCAGCCCTGCCTTTAAGCGTAAATCACAATCAGGCAATGATGGAAATGGCGGATTTTAAGCCTAAGTTATTGGAAAGTGATCAAAACCAACCGAATAACAATGGTAACACCGTTGACATAGAGCAGGAAATGGCCACGCTTGCAAAAAACGGAATGACCTATAATGCGCTTGCAACATTGCAAGCAAAAGCATTCAGGGGACTCAGCGCAGTATTAAGAGGTCAATAATTAATGAGCAAAGGAGGTTATAAATGGATTTCAATGCTCTGGATATAAGCGCTTCTGCTCTGCATGCGCAAAGAGTAAAAATGGATGCTATTGCAAGTAACCTTGCAAACGTAAATACAACGAGAAATCCAGATGGAACACCAGGTGTATACAGAAGAAAAGAAGCAGTTTTTGCTTCTGTATACGGAAATATGGCGAGCGATAACGGTAACAAAGAGTCAGACGATTTTTTTTCAGGAAATAGTTTGAAAGGCTCTGTAAGTGAAAGTTCTGGCAGTGATTCGGCAAACAGTGTTAAAGTTCTTCAGGTTGCGGAAGATTATAAAACGCCGCTGCGAAGGGTTTATGAGCCTTCTCACCCTGATGCGGACAAAGACGGGTATGTAAGCTTTCCTAACGTAAATGCTGTTACTGAAATGGTAGATATGATTACAGCGAGCAGGGCATACGAAGCAAATGTAACTTCAATAAATGCCACAAAGAGTATGATTAGCGCCGCATTAAAGATTTAAACAGGAGGGGGTAATTTATAATGGAAATGATATCAGGGATAACAGGCATACAAAACCTCAATAATATAACAGCGCCAACCACCAGTCTGAAAAACGTAAACAGCACCGGTGGCTATGAAAACATGTATAAAATGGATAATTTTTTAAATGGTAATGACCCTCAGTTAACAGCTGATCTTCAGGGAATAATAGAAAAAAATCAGTTTTATAATGCTGATAAAGCGGATGTATCATCAATCTCTGAAGTTACTCCGGCAGATGTAGCGGATAAATTCTCAGATGTGCTGGGTAATTATCTTAAAAATGTTAACGGACAGGATCATGAAGCTGAAAAGGCGGTTGAAACTTTAGCTTCTGGTGGAAATATAGACCTGCACTCAGTTATGATTGCATCTGAAAAGGCACATCTTTCAATGGAGCTTGCAATACAGCTAAGGAATAAATTTGTTCAGGCTTATCAGGAAATTTCAAGGATTAGCGTATAATGTTTTGTTAATTTTTAGTATAATAATTAAAATTGGTTTTGGGGAGTGAAAAGTTGGAATCACAATTTAATATAATTTTAAAAGACATAAAAAAACTCTGGGATGGTCTGGAATTAACCCAGAAACTCGTTATTATGCTTCTTTTGATAGCTTCTATATTTACTATTTCATTTGTAGCGATTAAATCAATGGAGCCGGATTGGGGTGTTTTATACAGCGATTTGACTGAAACAGACGCAAATGCAGTAATAGAAAGCATTAAAAAATCAGGATATCCATTTAAATTAAGCGATGATAGAAAAACAATTCTTGTTCCTTTAAAAGCAAAAGAAGAATTAAGGCTGCTGGTTGCCCAGAATGATGTAATTCAGGACAGTAACCCCGGATTTGAGCTTTTAAATAAATTACAGTTCGGAGCCACAGATTTTCAGAATAAGCTTACCAGGCAAAGGATTTTTCAGGATGAGCTTACTAAAACGATTGAAAAAATAAGAGGAATTCAAAAAGCCCGTATTCAAATAGCGGAACCTGACAGATCAGTTTTTTCCGATAAGGATGAAGCCCCTTCAGCATCAGTAATGCTTATTCTTGCTCCTGATTCAAAATTGAAATCAGATAAAATTAAGGCAATTAAAAACCTTGTAGCGTATGGAATTCCAAGACTTGTTCCTGAAAGAGTTTTTGTTACTGATCAAAATGGAGTTAATCTCTCAGATGAGACGGATGCTTCAAGCAATTCAGCCAATGATTATAAATCAGGATTTGAAAAAGAAACAACTAAAAAAGTCCAACAGGTGCTTCAAAATATAGTCGGACTGGGAAATGTTTCAGTTCAGGTTAGTGCAGACATTAATTTTGACAGCACTAAAACAACTATAGAAAAATATCTTCCTGCCACAGACAAGAACGGTACTCCTGTAGGAGTTCTTGCAAGTGTAAAAGATGAATCGGAAGCTTATGATAACAGCAAGAATTCTTCTTCAAATACAAATACAGATAATGTGACATCAGCAGCAGATTCTGCAAACAAGAATTATGAAAAAACAAGGTCTTCCAAAGACTATAATGTTTCCAAGGAAGTTAGCCAGGTTATTTATGCGCCGGGCAAAGTCCAGAGAATGACAGTAGCTGTGGCTCTGAACAAAATTTTAACGTCAAAAGAAAAGGAAGAAATTAAAAAACTTGTAATTTCTGCAAGCGGAGCAGATGAGACAAGAGGTGATATAATTAACATTACCGGAATGCAGTTTGCCGTAAATCAGGAAGAGGCTGGTAATCTTGCAATGAGCCAGATGACAGATAATTCCTCATCATTATTCCTGATACAAAGCGTAGCTCCTCTTGCTGTAATACTTATTATTGGTCTTGGCGCGCTTTTTGTACTGAATTCAATGTTTAAAAAACCTGTTTCAGGTGAAGTATATGAGTCAGAAGGCTATTATAATGATAGAACAGATGGCGAAGAACAGGGATTACTTTCTGCGGCGGAAAATATTCCGGTTCTTGGAATGAATTCTGATCCGGCGTTGGAAAAAGTTAAAGCAGAGATAAACAGCACAATCCTTTCTGATCCTGCCGAAGCAGCAAGGTTATTACAGTCATATATTAAGGAATAGAGAATAATGGTTGAAGTAAATCGTCTAAGAATTGATCATATGACAACTACTCAGAAGGTAGCTGCACTTTTGATTGCGCTTGGTCCTACAACAGCTACTGAAGTATTAAAAAACTTACCTGACGACGATTTAATTGAACAGATTACTCTTGATATAGCGAGTCTTAACAAAGTACCAACGGAAATTATGGATGAAATTCTGGAAGAATTTCATTCTTTTTTCAGTGCAAGCAATTTTCTTAATCGGGGTGGCTTGGACTATGCAAGAAAGCTGCTGTCAGAAGCCTATGGTGATCAAAAAGCCGGTCAGCTTCTGGAAAAACTTGCCACTAATAATAACAATCCTTTCCAGTCATTTAATGAAGCTGATCCTGTCCAGCTTGCAACCTCATTCCAAAATGAAAATCCTCAGCTTATAGCGCTTATACTGGCTTATTTAAAGCCTGATAAAGCTGCTCTTGTTTTAAGCAATCTTCCTGAAAGTCTTCAATCAACGGTTGCAATGAAAATAGCGGAAATGGATAGAACTAACCCTGAAATTCTTAATGAAGTGGAA
This sequence comes from Candidatus Caenarcanum sp., assembly GCA_020720345.1. GTDB lineage: Bacteria > Cyanobacteriota > Vampirovibrionia > Gastranaerophilales > UBA9971 > DYOT01. The sequence continues at coordinate 3,487 of DYOT01000025.1, read as the reverse complement.
AAAATTATTGAAGGCAAGTTCTCTTCTGTTGTATCACAGGACTATTCAAAAGCCGGAGGTGTTGAAGCGCTTGCTGATATACTCAACAGGGCTGATAGAAGTGCTGAAAGAAGAATTATGGAAATTCTTGAATCAGTAGATCTTGATATGGCAGAGAGAATAAGAGAACTTATGTTCATCTTTGAAGATATTATTAAGCTTGATGACAGGTCAATCCAGCGTATACTTCGTGAAGTCGAAACAAAAGACCTTGCGCTTGCGCTTAAAGGTTCTAATCAGGATGTTAAGGAGAAAATATTCAAGAATATGTCAGAAAGAGCATCCAGTATGCTTAAGGATGATATGGAATATATGGGACCGGTCAGGGCAAAAGAAGTTCAGGAATCACAGACAAAGATTGTTGCTGCAATTAGAGCGCTTGAAGCAACCGGAGAAATAACCATATTCAGGGATGACGAAGAGGACGACCTCATTGAGTAAGAGAATAATAAGTTCTAATGTGCAACTGGGCGAGTCCTATAAATTAGCAGGCGGCGGAAATTCAAATTTTCAGTCAGGCAAGGATGACATTAAAGATAGAGAATTCATGAATAAGTTGGATTTAATGCATCAGGAAGCTCAAAATCAGGCTAATGCCATTATTTATAAAGCTAAAGAGCAGGCAGCCCTCATTATTGAACAAGAAAAAGAACATATGAGGCTGAAAGAAGAAGAAGCTGAATCACAAAGAATGGCTGCATTTGATAAAACAGAAAAAGAAGGCATGCAATCAGGCTATGATAAAGGACTTAAAAATGCTTACGAGGAAGTGTATTCAAAAGTAGCAAATTTGGAAGCTATAGCAAGTGCTGCATTTAAGCTAAAAAAAGAAATTATTTTGTCTGCGGAACAGGAAATTTTACAGCTTTCAATTGCCGTAGCTGAAAGAATATTAAAACAACAGCTTGAAATTAAGCCGCAAATTATTACAGAAATTATTAAAGCTGCGGTACTGGAATTAAAAGACAAAGAAGAAATAAAAATAATAATAAATCCGGCTTTAAAAGAGCAGCTTTACAGCTTTTCCGAAGAGATGAAAACAATGATTAAGGGAATGAAAACTGTAAAAATAGTTGAAGATAAGACAATTCATCCCGACAGCGCAATTATAGAATCACCGGAATCGAGAATTGATGCCAGATTGGAAGCCCAGATTTCTGAAATAACCAGAGAGATTATGAAAACTTTCTCTGAAGAACCGGATTTGAAAAAATTCTTAAAAAAAGATAAGAAATAAAAAATTTATTATTGAAGTAGCTTTAAAGCTTCTTCAAGAAGCTGTTTATTAGTGCTTATAAGTTTATTAGCCATATCCATCTGGACTTTAGCCTGCTGAAATAAAACAATATCTTCTTTTAAGTTAACGTTTGACATTTCAATAAGTCCGCCTCTTACTTCGCCTCTTCCGACAATAGGCGGACCGGATAATTCGTTATCAGTATAATAAACTTCATTAAGCCGTGTCAGTGCACCCTGATTATGAAAATTCATCACAGCAATTTTGTAAAGAGGAACTTTAATTTTGCCTTTATCGCCTTTTCCGTAAAGGATGCCGTCGCCTTTAATTTCAAATTCCTCGTATTTGCCCAAATATTTGCCATTAGAAGGATCAATCCACAATTTTATATCTGTAGTAGGAATTTTAGCTAAATCGTCGCTTTCTTTACCTATGTTGGGGTCTAAAACTCCTGACTGAACTTCTCCTTTGTCATTTAAGATATATCCCTGAACTGAATAGCCTTCTTTTGACTTATATACGCCTTCTCCGTCGAATGTAAATTCCCCGAGTCTTGTGTATAAAACTTTTCCATCCGGCTTTTTCGTTACAAACATGCCCTTTCCTTCAAGGAAAATGTTTTCCTCGGCTGTTCCGGGCATTGATTTACCCTGAGATGTCTTTGCTCTTAAATCGTCATAAGTTGAACCATCGAGAAAGTTCTTAAAATTGCCGTTAATCCCCCTATAACCCGGCGTGTAAACATTTCCCATGTTTATTGCAATTTGATCTATCCAGTCTTTGCTTATGCGCTGGGTATTAATGGCGGTAATAAAGCAATCATTCATTCGTTGCCTCCTTTATTCTGTTTTTTATCTTTATTTTTTTTGTTATCATTGTAAAAAATTTCTTCATAAGGTATACCTTCAGCGTCCATTTTGTTTTTCAGTCCTGGAATACTGCTCTTGAGCACATAAGCCATCGCTTCATCGTTGGAAATAAATTCCGCAATTAATTTGCCTTCTTTATTCATTTTTAATATAACCGATGAATCTCCGTTGAAATCAAGCCGCACAGGTCTTTTAGCCTTAAATGAATACTCTATTAAATTAAAAAGTCCTTTGGAAACATCTAAACTTCTGTAAGAAACTACACCCTGAGGATTTTGCACAGCCAGATTAACCTGAAGATTTTGCGCATTTAAATTATTCAAAGTAACAGCATTATTTTCAATACAGACCTTGAAAAATTCAACATCTTTCTTTTTAAAATCATCATGATTAATTTTTGTTTGGTCTTCATTTATTGAAAGTACAAAGTGCTGATGCGACATTATATCAAAGCACAAATTGTCATGCTGAACTTGTTTCAGCATCTTTTTATCGTTTAATACCTGTTCTGATTGCTGGATAGATTCCGAATCGAGTTCGGAATGACAAGGAAGAGAAACAGGAGAAATATTCTTATCTTCGTCTAATTCTTTTATGCAGGATTCAAAGTCAGGCATCTCAAATTCCGGCGAAAATATCCTGATTCTGTTAAGGCTGAATTTTTCCATAACAGGAACAGTTTTTTTTGTGGCTTCGGATTCAATTTTCATCTAAATTCATTCCTTCGTCTTCCAATTCTTCTTTTATTCTTGCCTGCATTTTGGAGTAATGTTTTTGCCCTGCTACTTCATTAAGCACTTTCATTTCTGCTTTTTTCTCTTCTTCCTTGTACTGTTCGAGCATTTTTTCCCTGTGCTTTTCCAGTACTTTTACCGCTTTTTCGAGTTCTGCCAGTTTTTCCAGTTCCTCGTTTAGTTTTTCTATTGCTGCCTGTTTTTCTATTTCCAGCTGGGCAATGATTTCATCAAGATGCTTAATATAAATATCATAGTTTTCCATAAGTGTATGATGCGCAGAGCGAATATTTTTTCTCAGTACAGCTGCGCTGTTTTTATTTTTGTCTATTTCCCCCTGAATCCGCTGAACCTCATTTTTTGCCAATACCACAACATTTTGCTGCTCATCTCTTTTTTGTATTCTGTATTTAAGAACTTTATCCAGTCTGTAATGAAAAGGCACTTTTGAGGTCTCTTTCGGGGAATTTTATTCCTTATTACTATTGTCGAAAAATTCTTATTTTTTCTTAACCTCCATTAAGAGTAATTATGAGGGTTTTTTTATTTTATTTAATGATTTTTTGCGGGAAGTCAAAATGGTTTGTTATAGAATATTATTATACCGA
>DYOT01000235.1 GCA_020720345.1 Candidatus Caenarcanum sp. | reverse complement strand
ACTAGATTAATGTATCTTGTTTTTTACTTTGTATGCTAAAATTTTTAAAAATATGCATATTGATAAAAAGAAAGAGTAATTATGTGGCAGTTTTTATTAAAAATAAATAAAAATCTTATAATAGTTATTCCTTTTGTAATGATCCTGGGTTTTATTTATGGAATTAATTTTAACCCCGATTTATTGAAAAATCTGATTATCCCATTAACATTTCTGATGGTTTACCCGATGATGGTAACGCTTAACCTTAAAAAACTTTTTGAAAGCAAGGATAATAAAACGCAAATTTTAACTCAGGTTATAAATTTTGGAATTATTCCATTTATTGCATTTTTAACCGGAAAAGTATTTTTTGAAGAAAAACCTTTTATTTCGCTTGGATTGCTTCTTGCCTCACTTTTGCCGACAAGCGGAATGACAATTTCATGGACAGGTTTTGCAAAGGGAAATCTTGAAGCAGCGGTTAAAATGACTGTTATAGGACTAACTCTCGGGTCTTTAGCGACACCTTTTTACATAAAGTGGCTTATGGGAACTTCGATTGAAGTAAATATACCGGACATAATAAAGCAAATTGTTATTATTGTTTTCATACCTATGATTTTAGGATTTATTACACAGCAAATTATTGTTAAAAAAGCCGGACAAAAAGAATTTCAAGAAAAAATTACACAAAAATTTTCTTCTGTATCAACATTAGGTGTTCTTGGAATTGTATTTGTTGCAATAGCGTTAAAAGCCCAATCACTTTTTGCCTCTCCTGAAGAACTGCTTTTAATTTTAATTCCTTTATTGGGTTTATATTTGGTTAACTATATTTTGAGCACATTCGTCGGAAAACTGTTCTTGCCAAGAGGAGATGCCATTGCCCTTGTTTACGGAACAGTTATGAGAAATTTATCAATAGCTCTTGCAATTGCTATGAATTCTTTTGGCAATGCAGGATCGGAAATAGCCCTCATAATTTGTGTTGCATATATCATTCAGGTTCAATCGGCAGCATGGTATGTAAAGTTTACAGACAGAATTTTTGGCAAAATTAGTGAAGAATCAGAATTAACTCTATGTGAAAGTAAATAAACGTAAGGAATAAATAAATGAATAACTTTGCAGACTTGGCGAAAGAATATTACGAGAAAGGGTTATCCTGCTCTGAGGCAGTTATAAAAGCAGCTCATGATACCGGATTATATAAATTTGAGAATATTAATGAAATTCATAAAATTGCATCAATGTTTTCAAGCGGTATGTCGAGCGGATGTTTATGCGGCGCTTTAGCAGGATGCCAAATAGTTTTAGGTTCTATTTTTGGCAGGGATATATCGCAAAAAACAAATTTAAACAGAGTTGTTGCAAGAGAATTTATTAAAACTTTTAAAGAACAGAGAAAAGTTACTTGCTGTAACGCTTTAAGTGCTCCATACAAAAATAATTCTGCTGAACACGGACAAAACTGTATTAATATTGTTGGAGAATCTGCCCAAATAGCAGAAAAACTTGTTAAAAAATATTCAAGAGAAGAAGTAAAAGCATAAAATGTCTAAAATTAAATCTTTTGAAAAATTTTCTCAGGAATATGAAGACTGGTTTTCGAAAAACAATAATATTTACCAATCTGAACTCAATACAATAAGTGAAGGCAGTTTTGTTGTTATCAAAGCAGCGAAATCGATTCCTTAATGTGTCCATTCAATAATTTTAATATCAGACCCAACTTTTTTAATAATACTATCTTTCATATTCTGGAAATTTGGACAAGGAAATCCAATTGGATTTCCTTTGCTGATACATGATGCAAACACAATTGTTTCAGCTCCTCTGCTTACCATTAATTGTGCTCTGGTAACCGCTTTTTTACCTGGGCAGCCACCGCAGGAAACAAATCCCATAACTTCAACCGATCCCGTTTCTTCAAATGCCAGAATTCCTTCTTTTGCAACTTTAAAATCAGTGTTCCCCGGGCACATGTCTTCAGTCTGCTGACAACGTATTATTCCAACTTTCACTGTTAAATAATCCTTTTTGCTAAAAAATTTTCTTTCATTATATAAATTAAATCTTGTAAAGTCAAAATCTCTACCGGAAAAGCATGGTAAAGGAAAGAAAGCTAAAAG
>DYOT01000234.1 GCA_020720345.1 Candidatus Caenarcanum sp. | reverse complement strand
TATTAGCTATAGGTTGGCTGATTATGATATTTTATTTAGTGAATGAAGCTTTAGGAGAAAAACAATGAACGAAAATAAAAATTGTTTACATTATCATGAAAACATTAATGGGAAGCCCTACTGCACAGCCTTATGCCGCAGCTGTGAAGGACACGTTCCAGATTGTTACTATAAGCAGCTTCAAAAATTAAAAACACAATGCGAATCTTATAAAGACAACATAACCCTACAGGAAGAATCTCACAGAAAAGTAATTAAAACTTATGAGGAAGAAACAAAAAGGTTATGGGCTAGAGAAACAGACCTTTGCAATGCTATAAGTACTTCGCTATTAGCAGTTCCAGTACTTGAAAAACGGAATAAAGAACTTGTTGACGCTATTGAGGAAATACAAAGGAATAGCCCTGAATGGCATGATTGCTATTATAAAGACGAATGCGGGGAAAGTTGCACACCAAAGAGAGAGGGAAAAGTATCTGTATGTATTTATGAGCTTGCGGATAAAGCTTTAGGAGAAGAGTCATGAACGAAAATAAAATAAACAGATATGCAGTAGCCATAGATATGCCTTACAACAAAAAGATTAAACAACTTGAAGCCGAAAACACCGCTTTGAAAGAGCAGCTTGCGGAATACGAGCTACAAATAACCCTTTTGATTGCTTCGCAGCCGAGGAAGGAGATTAAATGAGATATAACGTTTATCTTGAATTCTGGAAAAATATAGAAGTTGATGCTGGAACCCAAGAGGAAGCTATAGAAAATGCTAAAATGCGAGCTATAAATAACCCTTTTGATTGCTTCGCAGCAGAGGAAAAAATAGCTAATCTTTTATCAGATAGGTTTAACGAAAATCACAGAGTCGCAGAGAGCGAGTAAAAGTTAAGAGTGAAAACTCTTTTTTGTTATGAAGGAAAGAGGAAATATGTTTGAAATAATAAAATGTTTCGTTGACAGAAAAAAATACGTTGACGATATTATCGAGCAAGAATTTAAAAGGCTTTGGAATACAAGCCATGAACAGCAAAATCAAATTGAAGCAATGAAACAAGTCATAAAGGATTGTTCTGCAATGCCTCTAGGTCAAGAGTTAAGGGAAACACTTAAATATCAAGTTAAGCTATTCAGTTCAAATATTCCGCTAAAACGCTGCATGAAGCTTAAACTGTCAAAGGCGGAAGCCGCCAAAGCTGTAGCCTCATCTTTTTTCAAACGTGTAATAAAAGGGAATACAAAAAGGCAGGAACAGAGGCATTACTACTGCGCTGAGTGCAATGCTTGGCATTTAACGTCTAAGGACAAAAAGTAGAGAGAGGAGATAGAAATGAACAGTCTGGAATCAGCCCTTTTAACGGGCTTTATTTCTGTGAGTTGCTTTGCATATTTCGTAAATCAGCTGTATGTCAAAGTGGTCGGGATTAATAATAAACTAGTAAGTGATAATCGTAAGTTTGTTCATAGCATAGAAGAGAGGATAGAAGAAATATCCATAGAAAACAAGCTTTGTCAAGATTTGTACAAAAACGAAGGTGAGGTAATTGTCAAAACAATACATACTGATTTTAGCAGTGCTTGTCATCGGATGTCTGAGTGTAATCCTGTTCAACAGGCACAGATTTACGAGTATCAGTATATTATTATTCACGATGTGTACAAGGATGCAATAGCCCAAATAGGTGCAATAGCAGAGTCAGAAAAATGTTGGATTGAACCAATCATTAATTCTGTAAAAAATATTAATTTGCGGGCAGTTGTCGATGTAGCCTTATTTTCTGAGGAGAGGGAAAACCTTGACTTTGTTAAATATTTAATTACAAACAGGCTCGATGAAATTTCATACCATAGTAAATCTGAAATAAGAGTGCCAATGTCAATAAGGGAAATACGCAGGAATCAATGCATTAATTGCGACAATATGATCGAGTGTCTTGGCAAAATAAGCAACTTGGATTTTGAATGTCCGTTGGAAAAGTGGAGGTAAAGGTGGAAGTAAATAAAATTTATTTAGGCGATTGTCAGGAAATAATTAAAACACTTCCTGATAATTCCATTGATTTAATCGTAACTGATCCCGATTATGAAATGAGCGTTAACCATGGCTCAGGTGCTTTTGGAGTAAAAAAGA
>DYOT01000233.1 GCA_020720345.1 Candidatus Caenarcanum sp. | reverse complement strand
GTAATCGCCGCTGCAATACCTGCAGGACCTGCGCCTACTATCACCGCATCTACTATTTCTCTTTCCGCCACTCTTTTTTCTCCTTTTTAATTAGCACTCTCCATTTTTCATATTTTATAATAAAAATTTAGTTTTTAAAATAATAAAGCATAAAAAATGACCTTTGTTTTAAACAGAGGTCATTTTTACTTTATTATTTTCTTAAAAAAGTTTACATATTTTCAGAAATGGCTTTTTCCACGTCTACAGGTGAATAAAAAGTTTCGTCAGGAATATCCTCGAATACTTTTTTGAGATTCATTGTTTCACCTTTTCGGAATTCAACTTTACAGGAACCGTATTTTGATATGATATCACGTTTAGATATAGGGAAATGAGCTCCATGTAAGCATTTTGAAATGGCTGCCGCTCCATAGGCATGACCTTTTTCCGGTCCTCGTTCACCCATTGTTTTTCTCCTTTTTATTTATTTTACTCAGGGTTTGCTTTAACCCATGCAGTTAATTTTATATGATTCTTTTAAAACTACATTAATCAGAAAGGCAATATTTTTTCTTTTTATCTTTTTTTGATATGATTTTAGAAAGAAAAAATTTATGCACGTATATTAAGATTGTCATTGCGAGGCGTAAAATGTCTGATAAAACCTTTATCAAACTTACGAAGCAATCTTCCAAATAACAACACGCTACTTTGGAAGATTGCTTCGCTACCAGATTGTAGCATCTATTCATAGCTCTGTGGCTCGCAATGACAGCACACAAAAAAAGGATGAGTATGGACAAATTTTTAATTATAGCGTTTCCGGCAATAACCTTTGCAGTTATAGCAGCAGGAATAATTTTATTTGAAATTGTTAAATATATGGGTCATGTATTTTTATAGAAAGTGAGAGAGAAAAATGTTTAAACCAACAGAGCACAAAGCCGATATAGGCGTATTTGGCGGGTCAGGATTTTATAATTTCCTTGAAGAATCAAGAGAAGTAGAAATAGAAACTCCTTACGGTTCACCCAGCGACAGTATTATTTTAGGTAAAATAGCCGGTAAGACTGTGGCATTCTTGCCAAGACACGGTAGAAGACACACACTTCCGCCGCATAAAATAAATTACAGGGCAAATATCTGGGCAATGAAAGCCCTTGGAGTTTCAAGAGTAATCAGTCCATGTGCCGCAGGAAGCCTTCAGCCTGATGTAAAACCGGGTGATTTTGTAATTTGCGATCAGTTCGTTAATCAAACCAATGGAAGAAAAGACACTTTCTATGATGGACCTCTTACTACTCACGTAAGCCCAGCTGACCCTTATTGTCCTGAATTAAGAGGACTTGCTGCACAAACGGCTAAAGAAATCGGCATAAGCGTTCACGACAAAGGAACTATCCTCGTAATTCAAGGACCAAGGTTCAGCACAAAAGCAGAATCAAAATTCTTCACCGCACAGGGGTGGGAAGTTATTAACATGACACAGTACCCTGAAGTCTACCTTGCAAGGGAGATGGAATTGTGTACACTTAATATATCATTGATTACAGACTATGATGCGGGACTAATCGGCGATGTAGAGCCTGTAAGCCATTCAGCCGTAATCAAAGTATTCAACGAAAACAATGAAAAATTAAGAAATCTTCTTTTCTCATTAATAGAAAAAATTCCGGCAGAAAGAGAAAGATGCGGTTGCGGTAATGTGCTTTCACATGCGAGAATATAGGTAAGCTAAATGTAATTGTCATTGCGAAGGCTTTAGTCTGAAGCAATCCAAAGTTTTTCTCTGTTCTTGCTTTAGATTGCCGCGTCGGCTCTTTAAGCCTCCTCGCAATGACACAATAGCCCCAGGAGGAAAATATGTCCCTTTATCAAGCACTATCTAATTTTTTTCAACTTTTACAGTTAGTAATTATTGTAAGAATTCTTTTAACCTGGTTTCCAAACATAAATTGGTTTAATCAACCGTTTAAGTTTTTGCGTGATGTTACTGATCCAATGCTTGAACCTTTCAGGAAAATGATTCCGCCTATTGGAGGATTAGATTTGTCCCCTATTGTTCTGTTTATGGTTCTTAATATGATAGAAGGTATTGTTTTAAAATTTGTAAGTATGTAAGAGCCTGTCTGGTTAAAACATAAAATTAG
>DYOT01000232.1 GCA_020720345.1 Candidatus Caenarcanum sp. | reverse complement strand
TAATTATATAATATTTTCTCTGATTGATTTAACGGCTGCCTGAACCCTGTCATCAACACATAATTTCTGAAGAATACTGCAAACATGTGCTTTTGCTGTGTGAACGCTTACAATAAGGTCTTTTGCTATTTCTGTATTGCTTTTGCCTTTAACAAGAAGCCTTAAAACTTCCATTTCTCTTTCTGTAAGATGTGCTCTTGCATCTGTCACCTCTGCCGCATTAAGTACTTGGGTGGACTGTGGTTTCGGGAAAAGATTAAGTGCAATTTTGGCAATTGCGGGGTCAAGCCATGCAGCTCCCTGACTTACGTTTTTTATGACGTTTACGAGGGTATTCGGCTCGATATCCTTAAGGCAATAAGCGTTTGCTCCTGAACCAAGAGAAGCCAGAACTTCCTCACCTCTGTCATGAGAAGTAAGAATAATAATTTTTATGTTTTCATCAAAAACCTTAATTTTTTGAGTTGCTTCAATTCCGTTCATTCCGGGAAGCCCCAGATCCATAAGAACAACATCAGGTTTTAATTCCTTGATTAAATTAAGTCCTTTTTCTGCATCTTCAGATTCGCCTATTACTTCAATTCCCTCAAATTCGTTCAAAGATGATTTTAAGCCTACTCGTGTCAATTTATAATCTTCAACAATTATTAATTTAACGGTTTGTTTTTCGCTTTTTGTTTTTACAGCTGTCATTAATTTTCCCTCTTCTATCTCCTGCCTGCTCGACAAAAAAATTACCTACATTAATCAAAACTGTTTTAAAGTTTTAATTCAAGAGTAATACTACCATGTAATATAAATTTGATAAGCCATTTTCATAAAAATACCCCGACTGGCTAATCTTTTTAATATTGCAAGAATAATCTTTTATAATCTACAATTTTTATATTCAGAAATAAAATCACCTATAGTGTAGAGGGATCCCGCCATTATACTTATATGTTTGTTTGTTATGAATTGTGAATACGTGTCTAGGGCTTCTTTTACGCTAAAAGTCTTGTAAATTTGAGAATTTTTCATTTTACCCCTAATTATTACGGACAAAATGTCAGGAGAAACCGCAGCACCGGAACAAGACTGAGTAAGTATAATGATATCCCCATGCCGGAATAAAATTTCCATGATTTCTTCGTAATTTTTTGTATTTATTGAGGAATAAATCCAAACCCTGTTTTTATCAGGATAATAAACATCAAGGCTTTCCCTGAGGAGTTTTGCGGCATTAGGATTATGCGCTCCGTCGAGTATTAAATTAAATTCTTCTATATATTGAAATCTTCCTGCCCAGCAAACATCTTTTAGTCCTTCTGTCAAAGCGTTTTCAGTAATACTGACATTATTTTTCCGTAATAATTCAACGGCTTTCAGGACAAGGGAAAGATTTTTTTTCTGCCAAACACCCTTCAGGTTTGTTTGATAACTACAATTGTCATTGCGAGGAGAAGTTTTAACTTCGACGAAGCAATCCAAAAAAATTTTAGATTCATCTGCTAAAATCAACTCGCTATTAGATTGAAAAGCTTTTTCCTTTATAACTTCCAGTCCATTGTTGTCTTTCAAAGTAATAATAGGGACATGCGGCTTAATAATACCGGCTTTTTCAAATGCTATTTTATCAATAGTATCGCCAAGTCTGTCAACATGGTCGTAATCTATTGTCGTTATTATTGACAGTAGAGGGTTTTTTATAATATTAGTAGCATCAAGCCTTCCACCCAAGCCCGTTTCAATTATTGCAAAGTCAATTTTTTCCCTTTCGTAATAAATAAATGCCAACGCAGTTAGGATTTCAAACTCTGTAACGTGAATGGCATTTTTTTCCGCAGTTTCAATAATATCAAAAATTAAATCTGCAAAATCCTGCTGTGGAATCTCAACGTCGTTAATTTTAATTCTTTCTGTATATTCGAGCAAATGTGGGCTTGTGTAAAGTCCAGTTTTATATCCGGCATGCTGCAAAACAGATGCCAACATGGCACATGTCGAGCCTTTTCCGTTAGTTCCGGCAACATGGATACATTTAATTTTATCCTGCGGGTTGCCATATAATTCAAGCAGGCTTTTAATTCTTTCCAGCCCGAGCTTTATATGGAATTTACCCTGAGAAGTCAGGACAGAAACAGCTTTTTCGTATGA
>DYOT01000231.1 GCA_020720345.1 Candidatus Caenarcanum sp. | reverse complement strand
ATACTGCCCTTGCATAATTTTTAAAAAATCCGAAATTTAATTTGAGGGCAGTATATTAAATTAATCGGTTTAAAAAAAGAAATGCCCTGCATTATTAAGCAGGGCATTTCTTTTTTTACTTTATAGCTCTTCTACTAAATCCTGAATAGCGGATGAATCAGGATTAAACATATTTTCCCTGCCAAGTATCTGTTCAGCGAGATTATCGTTTGAAACATAATCACCTGATTGGATAATGTCAAGAATAGAATTTATCTCTTCTTCTGTCTGAGGAGCATTAAGAGATTCCATAACCATGGACTTAAATTTTTCTACATCTTTTTCCTGCTCATACAATTTTTTTGCCTGATCGGAAATTTCCATCGTGTCTCCAAATTCAGCAATCTTTGAGTAAGGATTTTTGGAAACAGACTTTTTGTCAATTCCGGCAATTTTACTCTGCTGATTTATGGAATTATTGGGTATAAGATCATCGTTATTAATATAATTGAGCATATTAAGCTCCCATCTCATTAAAATATAAATACCCTACCTACATTAATAGTATGAATCTTTATTTATTTCAAAAAAACAATCCCGGGATCAATTTATATTAATCCAGAGGTTAATTTTTTTATGCATAATAAGATTGTTGCAATATTGTTACAAAAAACTTAGAGTAAAAAATATTTGCTTAGTATATAAACAAGAAATCCGTTTAATTTACTAATAAAATAATAAGTATAAGTAACGGTTTTTTAAAAGAATTTTAGCAACGCAGACAAGGAAATTTTTCCGAATTGATTGTTTTTATATTAGTACAGGGATTAAACAAAAAACAAAAAATCATAAAGAAAGTCGAAAGGGCAAAGGGAAAAGGGGAAACGGAAAACGGAAAGGGAAATATTTTAAACCATAAATATCTCGCATAAATCAAGGAAAGGGCAAAGAGAAAGGGTGAACACAGAGGAAAGGGAAGGTTTTTTAATTTTATTTCACACAGCAAATGACTACTCACAATTTTAAAAGGGAAGGTTACCACGATAAAGAAGTTTAAAAACTTCTTTTTTTTTGCGAAGAAACTTTAATTTTTATGTTATAAAAAAATCATGACTAAATTAATTGAAAACCTGCTAATAAAATCTAATCCTTTATCAGATATAGCTGAGAAAATCATTAATGGTGAACGGCTTTTAAGAGAAGACGGTCTCAGGCTTTATGAATCTTTTGATATTCTTTCCATAGGCGTACTTGCTGACTTTGCAAGAGTTAGCAGACTGGATAAAGCTGATGAATCAAACTATGTGTACTGGATAAACAACCATCACCTGAATTTGACCAACATTTGCGAGGGAAGCTGCAAATTTTGCGCATATAAGAGAAAAGACGGGCAGGAAGGTTCTTTTTTATACACTCTTGAAGAGGCTGTTGAGTATCTGAAAACAAGCGTAAATAAAAATATCAGCGAAATCCATATAGTTTCAGCATTAAATCCCTACTGGAATCTTGAAAATTGTAAAATCCTGCTGAAAGAATGCGGGGAAATTCTTCCCAATACTCATATTCAGGCATTTACCGCAGTAGAAATTGATTATCTTGCCAAAATTTCAAATATTTCCGTTGAAGAAGTCTTAAAAGAGCTTATTGAAGCAGGGCTTGGTTCTCTTCCGGGAGGAGGTGCAGAAATTTTTGCGGAAAACATAAGAAACAAAGTTTGTCCTGATAAAATTTCCGGCAAAAGATGGCTTGAAATTATGCAGGCAGCTCATAAGCTTGGATTAAAAAGCAACGCTACAATGCTCACAGGAATTGGAGAAACCTCCGAAGATAAAATTGAGCACATGTTAAGAATAAGAGAAGTACAGGATATTTCTAAAGGCTTCATGGCTTTTATTCCACTGTTTTGTCATTATGAAGGCACTGAACTCCTTAATCATCCTGAAACAAGCTCAGGATATACTCCAACAGGCATTGAAATCATTAAAGAATACTCAATAGCCAGACTTATGCTTGACAATGTACCTCATATAAAAGCTTTCTGGATACAAATAGGAATTAAACTTGCACAATTGAGCCTGTCTTTCGGGGTTGATGACCTTGACGGAACGGTTATGGAAGAAAAAATCACGCATTACGCAGGCGCAAAAACAGGAACTGCCCTTGCTAAA
>DYOT01000024.1 GCA_020720345.1 Candidatus Caenarcanum sp. | reverse complement strand
AAAGTGTATAAATTTTTGTCCTATGAGTGTAATATATGATGTATAAAATACTGTTTCGGAGTTTTAAAATGCGCAAAATATTAATATCCCTAATATTTTTATTACTGGTAAATCCTGTTTTAGCTCAGGGTAAATTAAATCAGGAAATAAAACCATCGTCAGCATTATCATTAAAAGATGCTGTTAATTGTGCACTTCAAAATAATAATGAATTGAAAGCTTTAAGAAATTCTCTTTCTGCAGGACAAAAAGAAATAGGTATTGCAAAGAGTAATCTTTTACCACATCTTAAATTTGATGAATTATTTACAAGTACAAACAATCCTGCTGTTGATTTTGCTCTCAGGATAAATCAAAGAAAATTTACTTCAGGAGATTTAGATAATGCCCCCGGATCATTTAACAAGCCTGATGTAATAAACAATTTCCTTACTGCCATAACTTTAGAGCAGCCGATTTATTACAGAAAATCCTTTATCGGGCTTGACATGGCTAAAAAAGAATATACAGCACAGACTTATGATTTTTTCAGAAAACAGGAGGAAGTTGCTTTTAATGTGTCTAAGACTTATTTATCTGCAATGACTGCACAAGAATATGTAAATGTTGCACATAAAGCTATTAATGATGCTAAAGAACATTTAAGAATAGCGCAGGTCAGATTTAAAACAGGATTAGGTCTTTACTCTGATGCTTTAAGAGCAAGTACAGCGGTAACAGAAGCAGAACAGAAGCTTGTTACTGCCAATAAAAACTTAAATCTTGCAAAAAGGGCATTAGGATTGCTTCTTGGAAACCAAACATCCGTTAATATTAACTCTATTATTCCGCAATTAAGTTTGAAAAACATAGATTACGCAAATACAGCTATTGCTTCCAGAAACGATATTAAATCTATGGAAGCCAGAGTAGAAAATGCAAAAAATAATGTTAAATTTGCAGGCGCTGATTATTTCCCGACAGTTGCAGGATATGGTTCTTATCAGCTTTACGACCATAGGGCTCCTTTTGCAGCGGAAGGGCATAACTATATTGCAGGTGCAAACATGCATTGGGAAATTTTTGACGGACTAAAGACAAAAAACAAAAAGTCACAGGCAAAAGATAAAGTAGCAGAAGCTCAAGAATATTTGGAAGGATTAAAAAACCAAATTTCATATAAAATTTACGAGTCTGCTCAAAATGTGGAGGAAGCACAGAAAAATCTTGAACTTGCGAATTCTGCTTTAAAAAGTGCCGAAGAAGGCAATCGACTTGTTTTAAAGAGGTGGGAAAACTCTTTATCTCCTATGGTAGACCTTCTTGATGCACAGGTTAATCTTGATAAAGCAAGGGCTGACGTTGTCAAAAGCAATAATGATTATAAAACGGCTTTATTGAGTTTGAGTTATCAAAGTGGTATTTTATTTAAAGATTTAGGTATTAATTAGGAGTTAAACATGCAAAAACTATTGTTTTCATTAATAATATTATCGTTTTTAACGGCAGGATGTACTTCGGAAAAAGAAACTGCTCCAGAAGTTCCTCAAGTTTCCGGCGTAGAAGTCAAAACCATAAATAAATCTTTTGTTGATGATTTTTATGAAACTTCTGCAACTGTAAAGTCTAAAACTGCAAGTATTGTTTCCGGTATGATAATGGGAAAAGTTATGTCTTTAAGAGTAAAAGAAGGCGATAGAGTCAGCGCCGGACAGCTTTTATTAACCATAGACAGCAGAGACACCGCTCAAAAAGCTCTTGGCGCTCAAGCAGGAGTTAATGGAGCTTTAAAAGGTGCAGAAGAAGCAAACCAAAACAGGCAATTAACAAATAAAACATATCAAAGATACGAAAAATTGTATAAAGAAAATGTCCTTACAAAGCAGGAATTTGACCAGATTTCCACACAAAAGCAAATTGCTGAACTTGAATATCAGAAAGCTATGCATGGAGTGAATCAAGCTCGTGCGGGGCTGGGAGAAGTCGGAGTTTATCAGAGCTATTCAAGAGTTACAGCACCGATTTCAGGTATTGTTGTTGAAAAAAATATTGATTTAGGAAGTATGGCAGCTCCGGGACAACCGCTTTTAACTATTGAAACCCCTTCAAATCTTGAGCTTGTCGCAAATATTAATGAAAGTATGATTGATAAAGTCAAAATAGGCACTCCTGTTTATCTTGAGTCAGAAGGCAAAGAGATTCAAAGCAAAATAACTTCTGTAATTCCTAAAATCGACTCAATGGCAAGAACTTTTAAAGTTAAGATTGCTTTGACAGGTTTAAACTCCGGCGGTTATGTAAAAGTTAAAATCCCTGTCACTAAAAAAGAAGCGATTACCGTTCCACAAAATTCCATAGTTCAAAAAGGTCAATTAACAGGAGTCTATACGGTTGATGAGAAAAATATTATTTCTTACAGGCTTATAAGAACAGGTAAGACTTTAGGGAATGATGTTGAAGTGCTTTCAGGCTTGAATTCAGGCGATAAAGTCATAACTTCCGGTGTTGATAAAGCTGTTGACGGGGGAGTTGTGAAATGAATCTAGGCATTTCAGGCAAAATCGCAAAAGCGTTTATACAGTCAAAGCTCACTCCGCTTATAATATTGGCATCCATAATCCTTGGAATATTTGCGGTAGTTATGACCCCCAGAGAAGAAGAACCACAAATTATTGTCCCTATGGCGGATGTCTTTGTGCAGGCTCCGGGTATGTCAGCTCACGAAGTCGAATCACAGGTTACAAAACCGATGGAAAAACTTCTGTGGGAAATAAAAGGCGTTGAATATGTCTATTCTATCGTAAAACCCGGCATGAATTTAACTATAGTCAGATATTATGTAGGGCAGGATCAGGAAGACAGTATAGTAAAACTTTATAACAAACTGATGTCAAATTATGACAGGATTCCGAAGGGGGTTTATCAGCCGCTGGTAAAAGTTCGCTCGATTGATGATGTTCCGATACTCTCTATGACTTTATCCAGCCAAAACTCAAACTATTCGGGCTACGAATTAAGACGAATAGCTGCGGAAATTGCAGACGAACTCAAAAAAGGACAAGATGTTTCGGAAGTTAATATAATCGGCGGGCAAAAAAGACAGGTAAAAGTAACTTTTGATCCGATAAAACTTAGAGGTTATAATCTTAGCCCGTTTCAAATTACGCAAACTCTTCAAAAATCTAATTTTGCAGCAGATTCAGGGAAATTTCCTTCCAATAATAACGAATTTATAGTTAAAACCGGCGGATTTCTTAATAATTCTGATGAAATAGGCAATCTTGTTGTGAACACAGCTAACGGCGCACCTGTTTATCTTAAAAATATTGCAAATATTCAGGATACAGCGGAAGAACCATCGAGTTATGTGTTTAACTGGGATGAAAAAACAGGCAATAACGAAGCTGTAACCATATCTCTTTCTAAGAAAAAAGGAGCAAATGCAACAAATATTGCAGAAGATGCGATTAAAAAAGTCGACGCTCTCAAAGGCGAGTTTATTCCTCACGATGTAAATATTGAAATAACAAGAAATTATGGAGAAACTGCAAAAGATAAGTCAAACGAACTTCTTGAACATATGATGATTGCTACAATTTCTGTAATTATACTTATTGCTTTATTTTTAGGAAAAAGAGAAGCTGTTGTCGTGGCGGTTGCAGTGCCTGTAACTCTTGCTCTGACCTTATTAATAAGTTATTTATTTGGGTACACCCTAAACAGGGTAACACTTTTTGCCCTAATATTCTCGATAGGAATTCTGGTTGATGATGCGATAGTCGTTGTAGAAAACATTCACAGGCACTTTAAAGCAGCAAAGCTGCCTGATAACCTTCTCAATCCTTCCAATGAAGAAAAATTGAATACAGGGCAGGGTGCAAGCTTAGAAACTGCAATAAAAGCAGTTGATGAAGTGGGAAATCCTACTATCCTTGCAACATTTACCGTCGTTGCATCGCTTTTACCCATGGCTTTTGTTTCAGGACTTATGGGTCCTTACATGAGACCGATTCCTGTCGGGGCTTCCGCAGCAATGATATTTTCGCTTCTCGTGGCTTTTATAGTCAGTCCATGGCTTAGCTATATAATCTTGAAAAACGTAAAATCAACTGGTCATGATGAAGAAGAAGGCGGCAAATTTATTGAATATTATAAAAAAATACTAACTCCGCTTATTGAAAAAAGAAATGAAAGATTAAAAGCTATCGCTGTTATTGTCGGATTGCTGGTAGTATCTATGCTTTTTATTCCTCTAAAAGCTGTTCAATTCAAAATGCTTCCGTTTGATAATAAAAGTGAGCTCCAGTTGATTATAGACATGCCTGCCGGAACAACACTTGAACAAACTGCTATGGTAACGCAGGAACTTGGCAAGTATATTCAGGCTGTGCCTGAAGTTGTGAATTACCAGAGTTATATTGGAACATCTGCGCCGTATAATTTTAACGGGCTTGTAAGGCATTACTTCTTAAGACAGGGCAGTAATGAAGCTGATATCCAAATTAATTTTCTTCCAAAAGATAAAAGAAAACAGCAAAGCCATGAAATAGCAAAAAGATTACGCCCTGATTTAAAGAAAATTGCAGATAAATACGGAGCAAAAATAAAGCTGGCTGAAATTCCACCTGGCCCTCCTGTTCTTAGTACTCTGGTGGCTGAAGTTTACGGACCTAATGAAAAAAGACAGGTTGAAATAGCTAAACAAATTAAGGATATTTTTATTAATACTAAAGGCGTTGTTGATGTTGACTGGTATGTGGAAGATGACCAGCCAAAGATAACTTTTGAAGTGGACAAAGAAAAAGCAGCTTTAAACGGAATAAGTACAGATGTAATCGCTCAAAGCTTGCAAACTTCATTGGGTGGAATATCCGCAGGGATACTGCATCTTAATAATGAGAAAGAACCCGTAGAAATCTTTGTCAGGATGCCGCAGGAGCAAAGGGCTGATATTCAATCTTTGAACGCTGTAAGTATTCCAACGCCATCAGGACAATTTATTCCCCTGTCAGAACTTGTTAAACAAAAGCAGGGAATAGAAGACAAGACAATTTATCATAAAAACCTTAAAAGGGTTACTTATGTAATAGGTGATGTAGCTAAAGAATATGAAAGTCCTGTATATGCAATACTTGATATGCAGAAAAAAGTTTCAGAATTAAAACTTCCCGAAGGTTATGCATTGGGACAATATAATATAGCTCAACCCTGGCTTGAAGATAAATATTCAATGAAATGGGACGGCGAATGGCATATTACCATAGAAGTTTTTAGAGATATGGGAATAGCGTTTGCTGCGGTTTTAGTCCTGATTTATGTGCTCGTAGTTGCATGGTTTAAGAATTTTATAACTCCATTAATAATAATGGCACCAATTCCATTGACTCTTGTAGGGATTTTGCCCGGGCATTGGATATTTGGAGCATTTTTTACTGCAACATCTATGATAGGATTTATTGCACTTTCGGGAATTATCGTCAGAAACTCAATCCTGTTGGTTGATTTCATTCAGCTTGAACAAGAGCAAGGCAGCAGCTTAAAGGATGCCGTGATTAAAGCAGGAGCTGTAAGATTCAGACCCATAGTTTTAACAGCTCTTGCTGTTGTTGTAGGTTCTTTTGTAATGATTCTTGACCCGATATTTCAGGGGCTTGCGATTGCTATGATGTTTGGAGCAGTTGTGGCTACAATTTTAACCCTAATTATCGTTCCAATTCTGTATTATGAAGTATTTAGAAACAAAGGAGAATAATAATGTATTTTGCAAAAACTGATAAATGGTATTTAGAAAGAATTATATGGCTTGTCGCAGGAATATTTATTCTGTTAAGTTTAACTCTTGCATATTTTTTCAGCCCATATTGGCTAATATTAACTGCATTAGTCGGAATTAATTTAATTATTTTTGCGTTTACAGGGTTTTGTATTATGGCAAACCTGCTTGTTAAATTAGGATTTAAATCAATAATTGAAGAATAAAAGGTGAAATATGTATCAGGTTTATATTAAAACAGAATCAGGATTTAATAGAAAAAAATTAGGTGAGTTTAAAGATATTGAAAAAGCGCATGAAATAATAGAAGCTGAACTCGCTAAAGATGAAAATCTTGAATATGTAATAGAAGAAACAACAGGTAGTGTCGATATATACGGCGAAATGACAACAAGAGTTGTAGAAGAAAATTAATCTAGCACAACCTCGATTTTTTTTATATCTTTTAATAGCTCTAAATGCTTCTGTTTTATTACTTCTCCGGCGATAAGGACAGGAATCCCCGGAGGATAATTGACTATAGTTTGTTTTGAAACAAGCCCGACAGATTTTGAAATATCAACTTTTTTTGATTTTTTATAAAAAGTTTCCGCAGGAGTAAATACGGTTTCCGGCTCAATAAGTTGAGTTAATTCATCATATAATTGCGATTTAAGTAAATATTTTTCTGCTTTTATTAAAGAAAAAGCAAGCTTTTGCAGTTTTTTTTCTGTAGTTCCAACGCCTGTTAAGGCTAAAACACCTTTATTATTGTTAAGTTCAACTTCTATATTAAAATTGCTGTATAAAATATCAGCTATATCATTTCCTGTTATTCCTGCCAGTCCAAAAAACAACTTTGTAGAATCGACTGAATAGTTTTCGCAATTTTCAAGAAAATTTATATCAAGATGCAATTTAAGAAAAGATTTTATTTCTTCAATTTTATCGAATAATTTATCAAGCTTTTCTCTTCCTTTGTCTGAATTCAGGTATTCTATAGAAGCCTCTATGCTGGATAAAATCAAGTATGAAGGCGAAGTTGTGTTAATTAAATTAAGTGTTTGCTGTAATTTTTCAGGATTAATTCCTGAATTTTGGCTTAAATGCAAAAGCGCCCCCTGTGTAAAACAAGAACCTGTCTTATGCAATGATTGAATACAGGCATCAGCTCCTAGATGAATAGAAGAGGCTGGTAATCTTTCTGAATAATTCCACAGTGCTCCATGAGCTTCATCAACAATTAATAAAGCCTGTTTTTCCCTACATATTGCTGAAATTGCTTCTATATCAGAAACAATACCTTCATAAGTCGGACTGGTAATTATTACAACTTTAATATCAGGATTTTCTTCTAATTTTTGCCTGATTTTTTCAGGCTTTATATTTGCCGGAATATTCCAGTAATTTTCCCATTCAGGGTTGACCCAGACAGGATTTGTACCTGATAAAACCATGGCATTAATAACTGATTTATGAACGTTTCTTGCGACTAAAATTTTATCTTCTTTCATTGTTGTTGCAAGAATTAGGGCAATTATCCCTGAAGTTGAGCCGTTGACTAAATAGAAAGTATTTTTACTTCCGTAAATATTGCTTGCTCTTGTTAATGAGCTTTTAATTAGTCCTGTCGGATTATGAAGATTATCCATTCCTTCATTTTCAGAAACATCAGTTTTGAAAATTTTCTTACCGACCAATTTCAGATATTCAGGCAAAATGTTTTTGCCTCCCGAATGTCCGGGAGTCGTAAATAAAACAGACTTGCTGGAAAGTATTTTTTTTATGGCTTTCGATATTTGCATTTATTGGCTCTGTTATGGTTTTTATGGGTGTGGAATTATAGCAAGTATAACAATTATACCTTTTTCTAAACCATAACACCAAAATATCTTATATGCACTTGGGGTTTTGTTTTCCACGTAAGATTGAAAAGTTTGTTTATCAAGATAATTTCTATATGAATTGTTTACATGAGTGTGTAAACCAGGGTGTCTTGGATTTTCTTTTAATTTTTTTAAAGCTTCCCTTATTTTTTTTAGTTTTGTTAATCTACCTTCGTTTACCAGCATACTTAGTGTTTTTTCAGCTATTTTTGTAAAAATGAAATCATACATTTTTCTTTACTCTTCTTCATCTTCCATATCGTCAATTTCATCCCAAAAACTTTCATCTAGCTCTGATACACGACCAGCTTTAAAATCTTCCAATCCTTCTTCAATCATGGCTTTAGCTTCGGGATTTTTAAATATCCACGCTTCTTCCAGATGAATTTCAATTTCCACAACCGGTTTGAGGACAATGCTTCCATCTTCCTGCTTAAAAGCCCTGAAAGATGTAACTTCTTTCTGTGCAAGCTGTTTTATGTTTATCCTGCCTCTGGAGTCTATTTTTAATTTTTTTTCCTGTAATGTCATAATTTTCCCTCTATTATAATTTTTGATAATATTATTATAGCAGACCGTGGGTTTGTTGCAAGTGGGTTTGTTGATTTTATTATTTATTTAAGCCTTAAATCTTTTTTATAGTAAAATCTTTTCAGGATAAATGTTTAGGATGAGTTTTTGTGAAGAGTACAATAACAGAAATAAATGAAAATCTTCTAAAGTTAAGAGATAAGATAAATCATCATAATTATCTTTATTATTTAAAAGATGCTCCGGTTATTCCTGACAGCGAATATGACAGGCTGTTTAATGAATTAAAAGAGCTGGAAGCTTTATATCCTGAATTAATAACTCCAGACAGCCCTACACAAAGAGTGGGCGAACTCCCATCAGAAAAGTTTGAACAGGTTGCGCATAAATATAGGCTTTTCAGCCTTGATAACGCAAATTCTAAAGAAGAACTTTCTGACTGGTATAATAGGGCTCTAAAATTTTTCCCGAATGACAAGGATATTGAACTATTTTGTGAATTAAAGATAGACGGGCTTGCAATTTCTTTAAGTTATGAAAATGGGTTTTTGACAAGGGGGGCTACTCGTGGCGACGGTAAAACAGGCGAAAATATAACAACAAATTTAAAAACGATAAAAAGTATCCCGTTAAAGCTATATTCTGGTGAAGTAGATAAAATCCCAGAATTTTTAGAAGTTCGTGGAGAAATTTTTATGCCTATTTCTTCTTTTGAAAAACTCAATGAAAAAAGAAGAAAACTGGGAGAAATGGAATTTGCCAACCCCAGAAACGCAGGAAGCGGCTCTGTAAGACAGCTTGACCCCAAAATTACCAGCGATAGGGATCTCGATATTTTTATATATGCAGGAATCATTGAAGGAAATCATAGTCCTGCCACACATAAAGATACCCTGGAATTTCTTCGGAATTTAGGCTTTAAAATCAATCCCGCCAGTAAATTATGCAGAAATATCGATGAAGTCGCTGAATTTTGTGATATCTGGAAAAATAAAAGGTTTGAACTTGGTTATGCAACTGACGGAGTGGTTATAAAAGTCAACGATATTAACAAACAAGATGAGCTTGGCTTTACTTCCAGAGCCCCACGCTGGGCGGTTGCATATAAATTTCCTCCTGAAGAAGCATTGACCACCCTGCGTGCAATTGCGATAAACACAGGAAGAACTGGAGCAGTTACTCCTGTTGCCATACTTGAACCCGTAAAGCTTGCAGGAACTACAGTTGCAAGAGCAAGTCTTCACAACGCAGATGAAATTCAAAGGCTTGATGTTAGAATTGGCGATAAAGTATGGGTTAAAAAAGCAGCAGAAATTATCCCAAAAATTATCGGCGTTGATATTTCCCAAAGAAATCCAGACAGTGAACAATTTATATATCCTCAAACATGTCCTTCCTGCGGAGCTTATCTTGAGCGAAAGGAAGGAGAAGTCATTACATACTGCCCAAACCTGACAGGGTGCATGGCTCAACTTCAGGGGTGGTTGGAATATTGGGTAAGCAGAACTGCGATGGATATTGATGGAGTAGGCTCATCACTTGTTGCGCAGTTTGTAGAAAAAGGACTGGTAAAAGACCCTGCTGATTTATACGGATTGACAATTGAAGATATACTTACTCTTGATAGAATGGCTGAGAAATCTGCAAACAATATTATAAATGCCATTCAATCAAGTAAAATCAGACCTCTTGCAGGGTTAATAAACGCTCTGGGTATAAAATACGTCGGAAGAGAAACAGCCGAAATTTTAAGCAGCAACTTCAGCTCAATAGAAGATTTAAAATTAGCTTCCTGCGAGCAGCTTTCTTCAATTGAAGGTATTGGAGAAAAAAGTGCGCAAAGTATTGTAAGTTATTTTCAAAACCAGAAAGTTATCTCCATGCTCGAAAAGCTTAAAAATTACGGGGTAAAACTTGAGGAAGAAAAACACGAAATACTGGAAGAGCAAACTTTGACCGGAAAAACTTTTGTTTTAACAGGCACTTTGACTTCTATGGATAGAAATAAAGCAACTGATATAATTAAAAGGCTTGGTGGGAAGCTGTCTGGTAGCGTTAGCGAGAGAACTTCCTATGTGGTGGTTGGCGAAAACCCCGGTTCAAAATATGAGAAAGCTTTGAAATTAAATGTTACAATCTTAAGTGAAGAAGATTTTGTCAAAATGATTTACTAATTAAACTCCAAAAGAGATATTATGAATAAAAATTTTAAAATATTTCAAATACACGGCTTGTCAGGATTGCTTTTAATTGGATTTGCAATCACAGGTGTATTTTGCGGATTTATAATGTTTCCAGTATGGGCAATTATGGTTGGCTGGAATGAAGTAATAGCAAATATTTTCAAGGGACCCTCCATAAATTACTTACAGGCATCGCTATTATGGTCAATAGTTATAATTACCGTTTATCTTGCGCTGAAAAACAGTGTTTCCATTAAAATCCATACTATTGATAAAGAAATGGACGATCTGGAAATCAATAAATTTATTCATCATATAGAAGAGATGGAGATGAAGGAGAACCCTTCTGAAGGAGAGAGTAAATGAGTATAATGATTTGCCCGTTGATTAGTGCTGGTAAAGAAATATCACAAGTTTGTCTGGAAGAAAGCTGCGCATGGTATATAAAAAACTTTAAGGCTTGCAGCACATATGTTATTGCCTATCAATCTGCTATGGACATTAAAAAGCAGCAGGATAATAAATTAGCCTGAATTGTCATATATATTACAAATCGTAACATATATGACAATTTAACTATTTGTATATATAATAAATAAAATAATAATAAGGGGAATAATTTAAATTGTTACCGCTAATTACTGAGGATATAAGACAGGTTGTATTAAACGAAACTCTTGTTGATGTTGCGATCTGGCGAAAAAAAATGATTCATTATCTCAAGGAAGAAAATCCTGAGATAAATGCCGCAATAATTGATGCCGCCCAGGCAACAAATCTTGACCCAAAGTCTATTGCTTTAGGAGCATATTTGACTTACGTTTTATTGGAAAAAGCTGATAAAGCTGAAGCAAGTTTTGTTGATGACATCCTTGATTAATGCCTGAGAAAATTGATTCCAAATTTGTAATAGGACTTATGTCAGGGACTTCTGCTGACGGTATTGACGCATGTCTGGCTGAAATTAATCCTGATTTTACTTTTAAAAGTCTAGAAACATTTATTCTCGAATATCCTGAAAACATAAGAGAAATTCTTTTCAGAATTTTTGAAAATAAAACTTCTGTAGAAGAAATCTGCGCTATGAATTTCCTGATAGGTGAATATTTTGCCCTTGCTGTTCTGGAATTAATCAAAAAAGCAGGTGTAGCTCCTGAAGAAGTTGATTTAATAGGTTCTCATGGACAGACAATTTTTCATAAACCTGCTGACGAATATATTAACAGTTTAAGTACCAAAAGCACCCTGCAAATAGGAGAAGCTGCAATTATTGCAGAAAGAACAGGGATAACAACGATTTCTGACTTTAGGTCTGCGGATATTGCCGCAGGGGGACAGGGTGCGCCTTTGGTGTGCTTTGCAGACAGTTTGCTGTTTAAATCCTCTACAATTTCAAGGGCTATACAAAACATTGGAGGAATAGCAAATGTTACTGTATTAAGTTCAGAAATTAATGCTTACGGGCTTGATACAGGACCGGGAAACGTCATGATTGACTATTGTGCTGGAAAGTTTTTTAATCAAAAATACGATAAAGACGGTATATTGGCAGCTCAGGGACAGATTGACGAAAATTGGCTTGAATACTTATTTAGTGAAAATTATTACAGCTTAAAACCTCCTAAAACAACAGGCAGAGAATTATTTTCTGCTGAATATATAGAAAATATGCTGCTAACTGCCCCTGAAAACCCTTATGACATCATGGCAACAATAACAGCATTAACGGCAAAGACTATTTTTGAAGCATACAAAATGTTTATTTTCCCAAAAACTCGTATTGATGAAATCATTTTGGGCGGAGGAGGAGCTTATAACCCTGTACTAATAAAAATGCTTAAAAAACATTTTGGAAATTCTGTAAAAATTTTATCCCATGAAAATTTTGGAATTTCTGACAAATTCAAAGAAGCGCTTGCTTTTGCTTTTCTTGCATATACAACTTATTATAAGATTCCTAACAACCTGCCTTCTTGCACAGGAGCAAAACATAGCAAAATTTTAGGCAAAATTTCCTATCCTTAAAAATAACTTCTCCTCTGAAAAATGTAAATATTGTTTAAGCAATTGATGAAAACATGTTTATATGTTAAATATAT
The DNA here is from genome assembly GCA_020720345.1 of Candidatus Caenarcanum sp. GTDB lineage: Bacteria > Cyanobacteriota > Vampirovibrionia > Gastranaerophilales > UBA9971 > DYOT01. The sequence goes on along the minus strand of DYOT01000024.1, from coordinate 142 downwards.
GGGTATATAGTTTGTGTATTAGTATGTATCCTTCTGGATATCTAGTTCGTACGTCTTGTAAAAAAATATAGCTAATCAAAGGTTAGAGTTATACCGATTCAAAAAAGTAATCGTTAAATAAAATAATTTTTGTAAAATCGGT
>DYOT01000230.1 GCA_020720345.1 Candidatus Caenarcanum sp. | reverse complement strand
CATAAAATATCTTGTAGAAGCCGGAATTATTGTAAGTTTATTTATTGATCCTGATATTAATCAGATAAAAGCAAGCAAAGCAACAGGTGCACAGTTTATAGAATTTCATACAGGTCAGTATGCAGAAGCTTTTGACACGCCAAAAGAAGATGAAGCTTTTCAGACACTGGCAGAATCTGCCAAACTTGCTCAGGAGCTCGGGCTGAAAGTTAACGCCGGTCATGGTCTGAATTATCAGAATGTAAAAAGAATTTTATCAATTCCCGGAATGGTCGAGCTAAATATCGGGCATTCTATAGTTTCAAGAGCTGTATTTGTGGGGCTTTCACAAGCAGTGAAAGAAATGAAACAGCTTTTACTGAATTTTAATTCATAGCCAAAACCTCTTTCATTTCTCTAAAACATCACCTACTTCTTTTCATGACATTTAGTCAGAAAAAGTGGCGTCCTTAACTTCGCATACCGATTTTGCAAAAATTAATTTTATTCAGGATTACTTTTTTGAATCGGTATAATTAAACTCTTGGTTTGCTTTTTTCGATACCTACTTGCTGAAGTATATAATTGTTTGCCTGAGATGGAATTATATTAAAACAGCTGTCCCAGACGCAGGAATATTCTTTCTCTTTAGAACTGTTATTGAAATTGTTATAAAGGCAGTAACCTTTCTCTCCATCGGAATGAGAGACCGTAGATTCTGTAGAATAGAAGTATCCGCAGTTTAAACAAATTTTTACTGCAAATCCTTGACCTTTAAGCTTTTGCACAATTTCTTCAACGGCATAATTTACTCTGGGCTGCTTGGAAGAAACAAGTTTTTTGTCTCTGAACATAAAGATAACCTGGACATATTCATCGGTTTTTCTTATTTCCAGAGTGCAGGGGAGTTCTTTTTTTCCGTTTGTGATTGTTGCATCTACCATATGTTTTTCATAGTGCAAAGTTTCTGCTTTAATTTTTTTCTTTGTATCTTCTCTGGGGATTACATTTGTGTTTTTAAAAAGTCCTGAAAAAATCGAGATCGTATAAGTTATTGGAGTATAAAAGAACATTATTACTGCGTTTCTGTATTCATTGAACCCGCACCTTACACTAATCATTGAATAAATTTCAGCTATAAATCTTGAAAGTAGGAAATAAGTGAGAAATTTTGGATTTATGAGACCGGCAAACAAAGTCCCGTTATAATTTATTGAAATAAATATCAAACCAAGATTCAGCAGTACAAAAGTTGTATTAGAGGGATAAACAAGAGAAAGGATAAGCTCTTTTAATGCAAAACTTCTGTTTGAAAATAACAGGGATATATGATTTCGGAAAGTGATAAATGATTTATATCTTTTTTTCCCTTCTTTAAGCGCAATACTTTGCAAAGTTTCATTTCCTGGTTTTACTGCTATTATATCGCCGGAATATAAAACCGGTATGTTGTTGCGCTTCAAATAAAGGGAATATTCATATTCTTCAAAGCCGTAATCGGTTGTTTTAAATCTGATTTTTTCCAGAATTTCCTGTCTTATAATTAAAATTTCGGAGTCAATTATATTTCCAAGTCCTGAATAAAATCTTCCATGCTTTAAAACCCTGTTTTTTAATTTATTTTTAAGGTTTGTTATTTTATTGAGAAGCCTGTTTTTTCTTATAATGGTTTCTCCAAGTATTACAGGATAATGATAAACAGCCGAATTAACTTTTTGGAGAAAATCGCTTTTTATTTTATGCTCAGCGCTTATAAAAACAAAGGCATTTGTGTTTTCACAGGTTAAAATCCTTTCGGAAAGCCAAGCAAGCGCTTTAAATTTCCCTATAGGCTTAATATCCGTGTTAATTCGCCATAGTTTTGCGTACCCAATTATTTCCAGAAGTTTTATATTTTCTTCATCACAATTATCAAGAAGAACATTTATTGAATACCGACCGGGGGCGTAGTCCTGATTATTTAGGAGTTCTATTAATTCTTTTACTCTATAGGAGTCATTGTGCGAGTATATAATAATCGTTAAATCCTGTTGAAACATTGACATGTGATCTTTTTTTCCAACATCAGACAGTCTGCCATTGGAAGAATTAAAGATTATGACAAAGTTATAAATCAAAAAATAAGCTAAGTATGTAAATATTACCCAGGCTATTAAATCCACAAAAAACATAATTCAGCCTAACCTTTATATTAAGTACACGTTCTGAAAATAAGAAAACATTTTTATTCCTAAGTGTA
>DYOT01000023.1 GCA_020720345.1 Candidatus Caenarcanum sp. | reverse complement strand
CTGCCTTTATAAAATTCAAGAAAAATCCTAAATTTAATTTTGAGGCAGTATAATTGATTATTTAAAAAAATACGTTATAATATCAATTAAGATTTTAATAAGATAAGAATAAGAGAGATTGAATGGGAAAGAAGGCGTTTATTGTTTTAGGGATGGTATTATTACTGAATTTGCCATCAGCAGCATTTTTTAACCGCGAAACTTTCAATATTAATGCGGAAAATTTTGTGCAGCTTGTGAATTATATAAGCAAGCATGTCAACATAACAGGAACTATTTGCAGTAGTGAAATAACTGATAATTCAAAAGTAATATTTTTAAATTTCGGCAATAATTTCAATACTTCTCTAAGCGCAGTAATATATGATTTTGATTTTCCAGCATTTATTGATGCCGGTATTAAAGAACCTGAAACTTATTTTAAAAATAAAAAAGTTGTTCTTAATGGAATTATAAGAATTAATAACGGTAAACCTGAAATTGTTTTAAATTCGCCAAAACAGATAAAAGTTCTTGATAAATAAGAATATACTGGAATGAGTTTAATTTAAGAGCGGTATAATTTACTTTTCAAGAACAATCTGGCTGTGTTTCTTGTCTACTGTAAATTTAAAATCTTTTAGAAAACTGAGCCCCAGCAATCCGGCTATATCTCCGGCGGTATTTGCAGTATGCATTGGCAAGTCTGCAACAAGTGCTTCAACGTTATAAGCTATTAAACCATTTATTTCTATTTTTTTAATTGTAACTTTAGGAGATTCAATATATCCGCTGCCTGTCATAATCTTTATTTTAGGAGCATTGTCTGTTGAAATTCCCAGTTTATAAGCCAATGCTGATGAAATAGTTGTGTAAGAGGCTCCCGTATCAAAAATATATTTAACTTTTAGTGCGTCATTCAGGTTAACATTGTCTACTATAAGAATATTTCCCACAGAATTAACGCTTAGTATAGCTTTTGTAACTTGTTGCGGTGAACTTGAAGCAATATAGGATTCTCCAAGTAATTTTAACCCTGCTTTGGCAAGGGTTAAAACGTCTTGATCCGAGGAAGTTGAAATTATACTTTTGTACAGGCTTTTTGCTTCAGAAATTTTTTTGTTCTGTACATATGATATAGCAAGATAATATTTTATATTGTCATCATTAGGATTTTGCCGGTATGCATTTTTAAAGTAAATTTCGGCATAGCTGTAATTGCCTGACTGATATGCTTTTATTCCATCCTGAAAATTGTCTGCACAAGCAAAATTTGATAATAAAACCAGCATAGCAGCGCTGGGAACAAGAATTATATAATTTTTTATTTTAAGCATGAAAAAACTCCGAGCATTGCTCTTAAGATTTATATCGGAAGTTTTTGATTATTCTTTATTAAATTTATAATAATTTTTTACGTTTGATAATATTTGCGATGGTGGTAATTTCATGGTAAAGGAAAAGTCATCATTGTCATTGCAAAAGGACTCCACTTTTTCTGACTAAATGTCAGGAAAAGAAGGAGGTAGGCTTTAGCCTCGACGCGGCAATCCAAAAAAGATAAGAATTAAATGTTTTTAAAATGGCTTTAACAAGAAAAATCCTAAATTTAATTTTGAGGCAGTATAACTAAAGGGGTCTTCTTCTTGTATTAATTATGGATTTAAATTCTTCGTCGTTCTGATATGGAATAAAGCTTCTGTCAATAAGAGCCATTTCTGTGATTATGGGATTAAACTGTGCCGCAATGCTTAATTCTTTGAAAGCTTTGTTTTTTTCTCCAATATCAGCGTAAGTGCATGCTCTTTTGTAAATTAAAAGCGCGTCAACAGAATTTCCTTTTAATGCGATGTCAAAATATTTTTTAGCTTCGTCAGGCTGACCTAAATCAAGATATAAATCCCCTATTTTATACTGAAGTATAAGATCGTCAGGATTAAGATCCAGAGCTGTTTTATAAAGAGTCAGCGAGATATCGAACTGCTCTGTTTTTTTGAAGCACTCCGCCATATATTCGTAGCATTTGCTTTCTTTAGGATTTAATTCGATAGCTTTCTGAAAATGTTTAACGGAATTTTTTATTTGATTTGTTTCATGATAAAGAACTCCCAGGTCAAAATGACAGAAAAAGTCATCAGGATTCATTTTAAGAGATTTTAAATAACATTCAATGCCTTCATTGTATTTTTCGAGGCGGCTGTATGCTACTCCTTTATTATAATGAGCAAGGGCAAGACTGGGTTCTTTTTCAAGAGCCATATCATAATATTCTATGGATTCCGCATATTCCTGAATATCCATAAGGAAATTTGCATAATTATAAAGAATCTCATAACTGCCGGAACTGGCGTCTACAGCTCTTAAATAATAATCTTTTGCAGTCTTGGGATGGTTTCTGGAGGCTTCAATTTTTGCAATATTTACCCATGCAATGGAGGCAAGTTCGGTACATTCAATAACTTTTTCATAAGCTTCTTTAGCTTTTTCTATTTCTCCGACTTTCTGGTAAAGTTCTCCAATTTCAAGATAATTTAAGTATGGTTCTATATCAGCCAATTTTTTAGCTCCCTTTTCATAACTGTAATAACAATAATAACATTTTATTTCCACTTTTATTAAAGTAGGAGAATAAAAATTTTATCTTAAATCTTCAGGCTTAAAGCTGGAAAACGATTTATAATTATTTGGATTATTCACAAGTCCTGCATGAGTAAGCTTAAAAAGCCTTCTTAAAATAGGATTTGATTGACCGTGCAGGATATTTGCAGGCTTTTTCTCCTGAACTTTTGGTTCAGATTTGAAATCAACGCTTATTACCTTGCTGTTTCCTATATTTTTTTCTTTGTCTTCCATTTTTAGCTTTTTGCCACTTTTTCTTTGTATTAATTATATTCTATTTTACTATTTTTATTTTAAATTGCCTAATTTAAAAAAATTAAATTTTAGAGACATATATATGCCTATATATATAAAAACTTTAAAACTTTGTTAATTTCAGTTTCTAAGAAAAAATTTACATTTTATTATCTTTTTATTTCCTAGTATACTTAATTAGTGTATGGATTGTCCTTGCGAGGCATATAACGTTTGTAGAATTGTATGTATAACTATCGAAGCAATCTGCCTGCGTTAGATTGTAGGAGAGAAGAGATTGCTTTGTAAGTACATTAAAAGCTAAAATGCAAGGGTAAAAGCCTCGCAATGACGATTAAAACTATAGAAAGAACAAATGATAAAAAATATTAGAAATTTCTGCATAATAGCACATATTGACCACGGAAAATCTACGCTGGCTGATCGTTTACTTGAAAAAACAGGTACTATCGCAAAAAGAGATATGATGAATCAGCTCCTTGATACCATGGATATTGAAAGAGAACGTGGAATAACAATTAAATTGCAGGCTGCGAGGATGAACTACAGTGCAAAAGATGGCAATGAGTATATTTTTAATCTTATTGACACTCCGGGGCATGTAGATTTCAGCTATGAAGTTTCAAGAAGTCTTGCTGCATGTGAAGGCGCTCTTCTTGTTGTGGATGCGACTCAGGGAGTTGAAGCCCAGACAATGGCGAATGTTTATCTTGCTATTGAGCAAAACCTTGAAATTATACCTGTTATAAACAAAATAGACCTCCCTAGTGCTGATGTTGAAAGGGTTAAGCACGAAATTGAAGAAATACTGGGGATTGATACTTCTAATGCAGTGATGACAAGTGCAAAATCGGGGATTGGAATAGAAGATGTATTGGAATCCATTGTAAAATATATTCCTGCTCCACCTGATACTTCTAATAAACCATTGAGAGGGCTTGTTTTTGACAGCTATTACGATTCTTTTCTCGGAACCATTGCTTATTTTAAAGTTATGGACGGAAGTATTAAACAGGGCGATAAAATAAGGTTTATGGCTAATAAAAAAGATTTTGATGTTACCGAACTTGGCTATATGAAACCGCAGAGAAATCCTGCAAAAGAACTTAAAACAGGCGAAGTTGGTTATCTTGCGGCTTCAATAAAAGAAATTTGCCAGTTTGTTGGCGACACTGTAACACTTGTGGAGAATCCTGCTGAAGAAGCTCTTCCAGGTTATAAAAAAGCTGTTCCTATGGTTTTCTCAGGAATGTATCCCGTTGATAATGACCAGTATCATGAACTGAAAGAAGCTCTGGAAAAGCTTAAGTTAAATGACTCAAGCATTACTTTCGAGCCGGAAACATCTTCTGCTCTGGGATTTGGTTTCAGATGCGGATTTCTCGGGCTGCTTCACATGGAAATTGCGCAGGAAAGATTGGAAAGGGAATACGATCTTTCAATTATTACAACTGCACCGAGCGTTGTTTATCATGTACATAAGACTGATGGATCAATGGTACCTGTTGATAACCCCGCTAATCTGCCTTTACCGCAATATTTGCAGTATATTGAAGAACCTTATGTAAAAGTAAATATTTTTACTCCTAATGATTATGTTGGAGCTTTAATGGATTTGGCGCAGACTAAGCGAGGCATATTTAAAAATATGCGCTATATTGACGATAAAAGAGTTGATATTGAATATGAAATTCCTTTAAACGAACTGATTACAGACTTTTATGACCATCTGAAATCACGTTCAAAAGGCTATGCAAGTATGGATTACGAATTTAATGAATACAAAAAATCTGATCTCGTAAAGCTCGATGTAATTCTGGCAGGTGAAATTGTTGATGCTTTAAGCACAATAGTACACAGAGATAATTCTTTTCAGACAGGACAGAAGCTTACCAGCAAGCTAAAAGATATTATTCCGAGACAGATGTTTGAAGTGCCTATTCAGGCTTCAATTGGTGGAAAAATAATAGCCCGTACAAACGTGAAAGCAATGCGTAAAAACGTTCTTGATAAATGCTACGGTGGCGATATTTCCAGAAAAAGAAAGCTTCTGGAAAAGCAAAAAGCCGGTAAAAAACGTATGAAATCTGTAGGAAAAGTAGAAGTCCCTCAGGAAGCTTTTATGGCTGTCTTAAGTCTGGAAGAGTAAAAATATTGCATAATTATGATAAAATGAATTTTAATAAATGCTCTGGATAAAATAATGAAATTAAATGAAATACTTAATGTTATTAATGAATTAAACGCCAAATTAAAAGGGGTTTTTCCTGATTTTAAAGGAGTATATTTGTATGGTTCTGTAGCCAGAGGTGATTTTTCAAAAGATAGTGACGTAGATATCGTTGCTTTGTTTGACGAAATAAATTATGAAAAAGAATTAGGAATATATGGAATAACAGGGGATATTGAGTATAAATATGATATCTTTTTTGATATACAGCCAATGACAGAACATGATTTGAGAAGGAATCCTTTTTATTACGAGGAAGTTACCCAAAAGGGCATGTTTTATGCAGTATAGCAAAGAAGAACTTATTTTAATAAGTATTGAAAAGTCAAAAACAGCTTTAAATGATGCCAGTTTTTCTTTCAACAATGACAGACTATATAATGCGCAAAATAGAATTTATTATGCAATTTTTTATATTGTAACTGCTTTATCTTATAAATATGAGAAAACAACTTCAAAACACAAAAATTTACTACACTGGTTTAACAAAAAATTTATTCACGAAGATAAAGTTTTCGAACCTCATTTTTTTACATTTTATAAAAAAGCTTATGAAAACAGACATAAAAGTGATTATGAATTTACATGGAAACCTGATAAAGATGAGATTAGTTCGGATATAAAAAATGCGGATATTTTTATAAAAAGCGTAGAAATATACATTAAAAATGCTTAAGGAATAAAAAATGGCTACAGATGATACTTTAGTAATGATAATGGCAGGCGGTGAAGGCAAAAGACTTTATCCCCTGACAAAAGACAGGGCAAAGCCTGCCGTCCCGTTTGGTGGACGATACAGAATTATTGACTTTGTAATGAATAACTTTATCAATTCGGGTTTTTACAGAATAAAAGTTTTAACCCAGTTTAAATCAGATTCTCTTAACAGACATATTTCAAGAACATGGCCTGCAACGCCAATATTCGGTCAATTTATTGACCTTGTTCCTGCTCAAATGAGAACAGGCGGTGAATGGTATCAGGGAACATCAGATGCAATTTACCAGAACATAAATATTATCCAGGATATTGACCCTAAATACGTTTGTGTCTTTGGTGGAGACCATATTTACAAGATGGAGGTAAGACATATGCATAAATACCATAGGAAAAAAAATGCAGATCTTACAATTTCAGCCATTCCTGTTCCTGTTGAAATGGCAAGTGAGCTTGGAATTATGGTTATTGATGATGATTGGAAGCTTATAGGATTTCAGGAAAAACCGAAAAAAAACCCTGCAACTATACCCGGAATGCCTGATAAAGTTTTAGCCTCGATGGGAAATTATATTTTTAATACAGATATTTTATTAAGAGAACTGGAAGCAGATGCTCAAAAAGCTGATTCAAGCCATGATTTTGGTTATGACATAATTCAGCACATGTCTTCACGTTCTAACGTATATGTATATGATTTCAGCCGGAATTTTGTTAAAGGAATGACTGAAACAGAAAAAGGATACTGGAAAGATGTAGGTTCAATAGACGCTTACTGGCAAGCAAATATGGATCTTTTGGAGGCATTGCCTGAATTTGACCTGTACAATCAGGATTGGCCAATTAGGACAGAAAATCCTAACTTGCCTCCGGCAAAATTTATATGGAAAGAATCAGAACGTGTCGGCATGGCAACTAATTCACTTGTTTCAGAAGGTTGTGTAATAAGCGGCGGGCAGATTAACAGATGCGTGCTTTCACCAAGCGTAAGAGTAAACAGCTTTGCGTATGTAGAAGAATCAATATTAATGGAAAATGTCAATGTGGGCAGATATTCTAAGATAAATAGGGCGATTATTGATAAAGGTATTTTTATTCCACCATATGCAGAAATAGGATATAATAAAAATGAAGATACAGCCCGAGGTTTTTATGTGACTGAATCTGGAATTACTGTAGTACCTAAAGGAGCAATTTTATGAAAATAAAGTCAAGGATATTAATTATTAGTTCAATTATAGGTGTAGCTTTTGCATTGGGTTATGTTTCGGGCTTTACCACCTTGCTTTTATATTCAAAAGCTGTACCTCCCATGGCAGCAATTACTGGAAATAATGAACCTCAGCAAGCGCCTCAACCCCAAGAAGAATTACGTCCGTCTGATTATGCAAAAAAGGGAATAAGTTGGGAGGATGCTCAAAAAAGTAACAAACCTGTAGCGCTCACTTTTTATGTTGACTGGTGTCATTATTGTCAGGGATTTGCTCCAATTCTTAATAAATTCAGAGAAGAATACAGCTCAAAATATAATTTTGTTTATATTAACTGCGAAAAACAAGAAAATCAGTCTGTAATGAGAGAGTTCAACGTAAATTCCTTTCCTGCATTTTTTTTAGTCGATAAAAAACACAATAAAAAAGAATACGTAGAACCTTCGGAATATCAAAATCATGATGCAATGAAAAGTAGATTTGACAGTTTTTTGACCGGTAAATAAATTATCTCATGACCTGTCTAAGGGTTAAAGATTCTATGTTTTCCAGTACAAGCAGTTTTTTATGTACAAGATCAACAGGGTTTTTGCCAAATACATTAATAATATAGCTTAATTGAATTTTGTCTTTTTTGTCAGAAACTTTAATGGAATCAAATTCTTCTATATTTTTAAATTCTTTGTAGAACCATTGCTGAATTTCTGAAGCATGTTCTTTTTCACATATTAATGAAGCTTTAATCTTGGCATCCTTGCTAATTAGCTGGGATAGAAAGGTGTTTTCAATTTGTCTTATACCAATAAGAACAAGAAAAGTAATTATTGTTGCAACTATTGCTAAACTGTATGAACCGGCTCCTACAGACATCCCTATGCTTGCTGTAATCCACAGGGTAGCAGCTGTGGTCAAGCCATAAACAGTTGTTCCGTGATGCAGTACCGCTCCTCCACCTATAAAGCCGATGCCGGTAATGATTTGAGCGGCTATACGGGCAGGGTCATTTTGTATTATTATTCCGTCGATAGCAGTTATATCTGCAAATCCATGTATTGAAAGGATTGTAAATATTGTTGAACCTATGCAAACAAGAATATGTGTCCTGAGTCCGGCAGTTTTATTGGTCATTTCTCTTTCAAGACCAATAGCAAACCCCAAAACAAGGGAAACACCAAGTTTTATAAGTATCTCAGTATTAGAACCGTTTAGTATACAATTTAAAATTTCTTGTTTCATTTTAAAAATATAGCATGTTTTTTAAGATACTTTAAGATTTGATATACTTTTTGATATTTATTAATTTTTTTATTTTAAAATCCATATAAATGCCTCTGTATGTTTTTTCTTAAATTATTATTGTAAATAATTGTAAAAATATTGGAACTTTACTGTCAATTTTTTTCATTTACGAGACTTTATTAATATGCAGCTAGATATAGGAAAAGGGAAATTATGGCAGTATATCAAAATTACGATCCATATAATACACCGACATGGTGTCAGCCCGGCATGCAGGTTCAGAGACCAATTTATCCTGTTATACCTGCTGTTTATCCTTATGCTCAACAGCGTCCCATGCCTGTTTATATTCCGGTAAATTATAGATTTGTTCCTGTATTAAGACAACAGATACTTTCTAGACCTGATAATAGAACTTCAAATAATGATAAGACAATTAAACCTGCTTTACAGCCACGTAATGATGGCTATATTGAAACAAAAAGCAGCACAATTCTTCAAGCTCAACAACAAAGCATGCTGGACAAGCTTATTGAAATAAATTCCGCAAACGTTGTTTCAGGCGTTCAAAAAACTTCAAAAATCGATAATGTTGTCTGGAAAAACGATTTAAGAGGTCTCTTTAAAAAAAATAATGCTGTTATATACGCCATGATTCCAAGAACTTTCAATGCAAAGGACAAGGATGGCAACGAATTGATTGATTTGGAAAAGGGCGAGCAAACAGGTAATTTTATAAACGCAATTGAAAGGCTTGATGAATTAAAAAAATACGGCATAAATACAATTCATATGCTTCCTATTCAGACGCCCGGCAAGAAAAAAGCTACCGGTACAGCAGGTTCTGTTTATGCGCCTGCGGATTTGCTGCAAATAGACCCTGTTCTTCGTGATCCTAACGATCCAAGAGATGTCAAGGAACAGGCAAAAGAATTTATCAGGCAGGCTCATAAGCGTGGAATTAGTGTAATGATTGACCTTCCAAGCTGTATTTCCGTTGATCTGTATGAAAAACGACCTGATCTGGCTGCTATTGATTCAAAAGGATTCCCGAAAGTTCCGCAGGGATGGGAAGATATCAGAATGATGGAGCCCTGGGCGGATAAGGATAAAAGAATTTTAAACAAAGCACTTCTTGATGAACATAAAAAATGGATAGACTTAATACAGGAACTTGGCGTCGATGGAGTTAGGGCAGACGTTGGAAGAGCCAAACCTGTTGAATTCTGGAAAGAAATTATTCCTTATTCAAGGAGCAAAGACCCGAATTTTGCGTGGCTGGCTGAAAGTTATGTATATGAAGATGCATCACCGATGATGAATATGCCTCATGACAGACCAAACGATTTATTAAACGTTGGTTTTGATTCGTTTTACGGTCAATATCACATATTCCCTCTTATGCAAACTGCTCATGAATTTAATGGATATGTAACAGATTATCTTAAATCAACATACTCTTTTGAACCAGGCAAATCATTAATAGGTTCTTTTGCTACGCATGATGATAACAGCCCTATGTCAAACGGAGGTGTTCCTTACTGCAATATGACAACAGGGATTCAAATGACGTTGCCTATGGTTAATCCATATTTTGTAACAGGATTTGAATCAGGAGATACATATATATATCCTTATGCAGAATCAATTGCGAAAAAAACAATGACAGACTCAAATGTAATGCATGTTAACTCGCAATGGGTTGATATATTTAATCTTTCAAGAAAACCCGGTGGCAAAAATCCAGAAATAGGTGATTATATAGCTGCAATGTCAAAAGTCAGAGAAAAATATAACGATGTAATAACAAAAGGTTCATTTATTCCATTACAGGTTGAAAATAATAAAGGCGACAAAATTATTGCTTATGCAAGGCATTATCAAGGAAAGACGCTTGTTGCAATAGCAAATAAAGATGTAAATTCCAGACAGATTGGAAAAGTTATAGTTCCGGGTTTAGGTCCTTTGCAGGATCTTAAAGATATACCGCCGTCATACGGAATCCTTAGCGGATATGCCGCAAGGCAGGGCGCGATTGAAGCTAATATCGGGCCGGGAAGATTTCATCTTTTTGAAGTCAATACCCCAAATATAGAAAAATTCTCAAAAGAAATTTATAGACAAAATTTGTAAATCTTTCTTAATAATTAGCGCACAAAGTATCAATTTTTTTATTTACCAGACTTTATTAAAGAGCAGACGTCTACTAGAGGTTCAAATGACAAACAGTATAAACTTTTTTGAAACATTCAAAAACTACAGTACTGCAAGAACAGATATATTTGCAACAAATAATGAAAGTTCACCTGTTGCAGAGAGTCCAATTCAAGCATTGAGCCCTGTCTTGGATTCAATAAATGATAAGTTTGAACCTAAAAATAATAAGCATATCGAACCGAAGCTTGATGATTTTGTGCTGCCTAATGATCCCATATCTAAAACAGCAATCGTGGCAAAAAAATATGCAAAACTTCCAAAATATATATATAGAGGGATGAAAGGGGATACGGATTCAAATTTTTACGAATTTATGACATTATCAAAAGTTCCTTATTTTATAGGCGGTCCTGTTCTGGCACTTATGTTTGCTATGGGTAAAACAAAAAGTAACCCTGAAGCATCACTCTCGGCAGCTAAGAGATTTAAACAAATCGGAGCTGGAGTAATTTTATATTATCTGGGCGTTCAGCTTGCCAAAAAAGTTGTTTCAGTTCCGGTGAAAATTTTCAGGGGAATTGATCTGGAGCAGCCTTTTCAGCATATAAATACCTGCAAGGCTGATTCTGCCTCAGGACATTCACCAAAAAGAACTGAATACCATGAAGTTCCTGAAAGTATTGATTTTACCAGATGGGACTTTATTCACGGCAAAAAAGAAGAAAATGGAAAAATAACATATACAAATAGAGATAAACTTGCAAGAAAATTTGGAATTGATAAAAACGTTCAGGATGCTGATTCTACATTAAAAGGAGCTATCACAAGACTTCTTGTTTCCGCAAAAGCATGCCAGTACATGCTTGCTGTGCCATTCGTAGCTCTTGGCGTCGGACTTGCCGGACAAAAACCCTGGACAGAGATTGGAACAGGGTTCGGTGCTACTTTCAAAAAAATGATAAGTATGAATTCAGACAGAACTTTCAAAGAAAGAATCAGAAACGCAGGCGAAATAATAAAATCTAATTTAACTAAACCTTTAAATAACAGTTTCAAACTTCTATGGGCAAACAAAATGGGCAAAGCTATAATTCTTACTTCAGCAATAGCACCGGTATTAGCTAATATAAGGATTTTGCAGCTCACTTCATTAAGTAATAACAAATTTATCGATGTTTCAGATTACTTTAGAACAAAAAAGAAAAAGCAGAATGTTTAATTAGCAGCAGGAATAAGTTAGGAAAATCAAATGACTAATCCTTACATCAAAAACTTCATACCGTCTGAACAACAGAAACAGATTTATGTTGCTCCTCCTGCACAGAACAGAGGAGCGCAAAGCTATACCGCTTCTGCTCAGCCTGCTGAAAATAATTCTGGTAATAAGCCAAAACACGGTATTAGTCCTCGTTTAATGTCGAAAATTCTTCCTGAAGAGTCTCAAAGAGGTATTGTCAAGGAAAATGTTATTGAAAGAAGAGTCAGTAATGCAAAAGGTCTTGTTAAAACATACGGATACTTTTCAAATGCGATGATAAAAGGTGAAGGAAAAGATTATAACGTCGGAAGAATAAATGACGGCGCAAAAGTTCTGGGAAGCCTTGGTATAGCCGCTGCTCTTGCTTCATCAGCAAAATCATCCAAGTCAAAACTTATGGAATTTGTTGGCTTTGCGGCATGGTTCGGGTCAATGTCTTTCTGGCCGGAAGTGATGAATAAAGCTATAAAAGTAACCAAAAGAGTAGACCTTACACAGGAATATATCGACAGTTACGGCAGAAAAAAGAGATTTTTTGAAGATTCCCAATACCTTACCTGGGATTTATATAAAAATAAAGATATTGATAAAATTGGCGATAAACTGGGAGTTCCAAAAGATATTAAAAACAGAAGCGAAGCCATAAAAGAAAAAGCAAAACAGGTCAGCGTTCAGGGAAATACTTTGATGCTGCTAACAGCAGGATTTGCAACTCCTGTAATTTCCAGTCTGGCTGCGAATTATATAGATAAATTCGGCAATGAGCATATAAGTAATTTATTTTCGAGGATAGCACTTCGTAAAGCAGAAAGTGCAATTAAAGGTCTTGATAAGGATTTCACACCGGAAAAATTTGAAAAAGCATATAAAAGGTTTGAATCTTACTTTAATTCCAGAATCGGAGATGTAGAAGGTTCAAATATAGCGGAAGCATGGGTAAAAACTCCTATTAAGCTGCTTGCTCCCCTTAAAATTGAAAAAAAATTGAAACAGAAAATTGCCGGAGAAGAAAACGGGCATGAAAGAGCAAAAATTCTCAGCCAGCATTTACTGGATACATTCTCGGGTGATTCCAAAGCAAGAAATGAAGCTCTGGCATCAATAGCGGAAATAATTGAAAAACCGTTGGATGTGGCAGAAAAAACGGAAACAGCATCAGCAGGAATGCTTAGCAACCTCAGAAAAGCTTTGAATTCAGGCAAAATGGATGTGGTTAAATATACCGGAAAATTATTAGAACACGAACATAAAATAAAAGACAGAACCCTTAATACAAAGGGAAGTTTTTACAAATTAATAAGTATTTTCGACTTTATGAACACGCATAATGA
>DYOT01000022.1 GCA_020720345.1 Candidatus Caenarcanum sp. | reverse complement strand
CAAAGCAACTTTTAATGCAAATTCAAATCATTCTCAAAAAAAAGTCGGATTTTCCGGAATTTATCAATTTGCTTTACCGCCGACATTCCATGATATCGAAGCAGCAAGATTTATTGAAAGAGAAATAAAATCGCCAATAACTCATCATATAGTTATGAAAATTGCGCATTCAATACAAGATGGTGCCGGAATAGCCAAAGAATTTTTTATAGCTTTAACCGGCAAACATGCTGATAGATTTATAGAGCTTCTAAAAACCGATTCTAAGCACCCTCATCCTCTGGAAACAGTTGTTACAGAAGCGGGAAAATCTCATTTGCTAGCATAAATTAATTCAGCCTGTAATTAGGAGATTCTTTAGTGATAGTCACGTCATGAACGTGGCTTTCTCTGTATCCGGCCTGTGAAATTTTCACAAATTTTGCTTTTTGCCTTAATTCTTCAAGGTTTCTTGCCCCAACATAGCCCATGCCGGATTTTATACCGCCAATAAGCTGGTGAATATTAGAGGACATAGTTCCCCTGTAAGGAACTTTTCCTTCGATTCCTTCAGGAACTAATTTAACTTCGCTTTCAGTATCATTCTGGAAGTATCTGTCCCTGCTTCCTTTTTTCATAGCGCCTATTGAGCCCATACCCCTGTACATTTTATAACTTCTTCCCTGATAAAGAATGGTTTCTCCAGGGCTTTCTTCTGTTCCTGCAAAGAGATTACCTATCATAACTGTGTGAGCACCTACTGCAAGAGCTTTTATAATATCACCGGAAAACTTGATTCCGCCATCTGCAATTACAGGAATATTATATTTGTAAGCAATTTTACAGCAATCAGTAATTGCGGTAATTTGCGGAACGCCGACTCCTGCTACAATTCTGGTTGTGCAGATAGAACCGGGACCTATTCCTACCTTAATTGCATCAGCGCCAGCTTTAATCAAAGCTTCCGCTGCTTCTTCGGTGGCAATGTTTCCGGCAATAAGCTGAATTTTTGGAAATATTGATTTTATTTCTCTTACCGCCTCTATAACTTTTTTTGAATGCCCGTGCGCTGTATCTATGCTTATTACATCCACACCTGCATTAATTAAAGCCTGTATTCTCTGGTCTCTGTCCTCGGAAACTCCAACAGCTGCACCCACTCTAAGTCTTCCAAAGCCGTCCTTGCAGGAGTTAGGATACTTTATGGCTTTTTCAATATCTTTTATAGTAATCAATCCCTGTATTTCAAAATTGTCATTTACTACAGGAAGCTTTTCAATACGGTTTTTATGGAGCAGTTTTTTTGCTTCTTCAAGAGTTATGCCTAAAGGAGCAGTTATAAGTGTCTCTTTGGTCATTACATCTTCAATTTTTTGGTTTAAATTTGTCTCAAACCTCAAATCCCGATTAGTTAAAATTCCGACCAGCCTGTTGTTTTTCACTATTGGAAGCCCTGAAATATCATATTTTTTCATAACTTCAAGCGCTTCATAAATTTTTAGATCAGGTTCCATAGTAATAGGATTTACTATCATTCCGCTTTCTGATTTTTTAACACGCTCTACCTCAAGAGCCTGCTCTTCAGGAGTCATATTTTTATGAATAATACCGATTCCGCCTTCTCTGGCAATGCTTATTGCAAGCCTTGCTTCGGTTACTGTATCCATTGCGGCACTTATAAGCGGGATTTTAAGTTCAATTTGTGATGTAAGCTTTGTGGAAACTTCGGCATCCTTGGGTAAAACATCGGATTCCTGCGGCATGAGAAGGATATCATCAAAAGTTAAAGCTTCTCTTATATCTAAATTAGTTTTTATTTCCTGCATTTTCTTCTCCCTTGTCAAAAATTGGGTGATAGTCATCACCTTTTTTAAGTAATTGTTTTTTAAGTTTTGTTATTATTTAGCATTAATTGGAACTTTCTGAATTCGATGTACTACTGTCAAAAATTGACGTATAAAGGGCTTCAAACCGCTTTTCTTCCATTGAATCAATTAATTCCTGTATATTATTAATTTTTTTTAGTTCTAAACCAACTTCTGCAATAACAGCGCAATCATTGCATAACCTATAATCTTCATAAATAACTGACCCTGCCAAAATCCCTGTTTCTCCGCAGCAATCACATTGAAACCCTTCAAAAGCAACTTCGGGATTTTCTTCTATATCATCCTGAATCATCTGTTTTACGGATTCCTGAATTTCTTCAATTTTTTCAAGCAATTTGTCTTTGTTCATGAATTTATTTTATCAGCAATATTAAAAATTTTCTTTTACTTCCTGATTTTATTTTCACTTCCCGAAAAAAGCCTATGAATGTTTTCCCTGTGAAGATAAACAATATATAAAGCGCCTAAGAAACAATAAAGCATGTAGCTTAACGGCTGTTTAAATACCATCATCCAAAAAGGAGTAAGCAAAACAACTATTATGGAACTTATAGAAACAATTTTTGTAAAGTAAGTTAAAATTATCCAGCCAATTATAGTAATAAGCCCAACAACCCAATTTAATCCAAGAATTGTACCAACTCCGGAAGCAACTGATTTACCGCCGGTAAATTTAAGAAACACGGACTTGCTGTGTCCTAAAATAACAGCAACAGAAACAAGAACAGGTAAAATATGCAGACTCACTATCATACCTGTTTTGGCTTCAATATATTTTGCGGCTAAAACAGGCAAAACGCCTTTCAGGCAATCAACAACCATCACAAAAATATAAGCTTTTGTTCCGAGTACACGCTTAACATTAGTTGCGCCTGTGCTGCCGCTTCCGCTTTCTCTTATGTCTGTACCTTTAACTGCTTTTACAAGAATATATCCTGTAGGGAAAGAGCCGATCAAATAAGCCAGAATTGTAAATACTAAATATGTGATTATCATGATTTATCTTTCTTTGTTTTTATCTTTTGTATTGTGATTGAGAGGAGTGGCTTTTACCTCACCTGTTAATCTATTTTGCCTTTGCTCTGTCATTCCGAAACGAGTTCAGGGGGACAAAGGTCAGATTTTAATGTTTAAAATGCCTTATTCCTGTCAAAATCATTGGAATATTATAATTTTCGGATTCTGCAATAACATCAGCATCTTTTATACTGCCGCCGGGCTGAATTATAGCTGCTATTCTTGAATGGGCAGCCGCATGAATGTTGTCTACTGCGGGGAAAAACCCGTCGCTGGCAATTACAGCATCTTTTGCCTCATCACATGCCTGACGGAGCGCAATTTCCATTGAAGCAATCCTGCTTGTCTGCCCCATCCCTATTCCGATTGTTTTCAGGTCTTTTACAACAACAATTGCGTTTGAGCCAACGTGTTTTACAACTTTCCAGGCAAAAATCATGTCTTCTATTTGTTTTTGTGTTGGCTTGACAGAAGTTGCAACTTTAAAGCTGTCTTTTGAAAGTTCTGCGTTATCGGCATCCTGTATTAAAGTTCCAAAAGGCAGGTCTTTTATTGTATACTGCTGCACTTTTTTATATTCAGTAAGGCTCACCGGTAATCTAACAAGCCTTAAATTCTTTTTAGTTTTTAGAATTTCGAGAGCTTCCTCTGTAAAATCAGGAGCAATAATTACTTCAAAGAAAATCTGAACCGCATGTTCAGCTATTTCTTTTGTTACAGGTTGGTTTAATCCAATAATTCCGCCAAAAGCACTTATGGGATCACTTCCATGTGCTTTTAAATAAGCTTCTGTAATTGTTTTCCCGAGGGCAGCCCCGCAAGGATTGTTGTGTTTAATAATACATGCGGCAGGAACGTCTACAAATTCGCTTACAATGTCCAGAGCTGAACTTAAATCTACTATATTGTTGTATGAAAGCTCTTTTCCGTGCAAAACTTCAAAATCAATGCTGGAAGGCTGCTTATATAGAGCTGCTTTTTGGTGGGGGTTCTCTCCATACCTTAAGTCCTGTACCTTTTTCAGCTTAAGACATAACATTTCAGGGGTTATTTCTTCATCAAATTCTTCAATATCCTCGTCAATTAATCTTTTGGCAAATTGCTGATAAATTATTGAGTCATAAGAGGAGGTATACTTGAAAGTCTTTACAGCAAGTTCTTTTCTGAGTTCGTAAGTTGTATTTCCATCATTTTCATAAAGCTCATCAAGAATTTGTCCGTACATATCAGATGAATACACAGGGGTTACGCTGAAAAAATTCTTTGCTGCGCCTCTTAACAGCGTTACGCCGCCAATATCTATATATTCATAAAGTTTTTCTATAGGTAAATTTTCATCTCTTGAAGCTTCTTCAAAGGGATATAGGTTAACTACAACCATATCAATCAAGTCTATTTCATTGTCTTGAAGTTCTTTAATTTCATCCTGACTGGTTCTTGATGCCAGAATTCCGGCATGAATTTTTGGATGAAGAGATTTTACCTTTCCGTGAAGCAGCTCTGTAAATCCGGTCAATTCTGAGATTTCAGTTACTTCAAGACCGTTTTCTTTTAATTCTCTATAAGTTCCGCCGGTTGAAATAATTTGATATCCGAATTGTTTCTGGAGTTGTTTGGCAAAATTTACAATTCCATCTTTATTATAGACACTTATAAAAGCTTTTTTATTGCTCATTCCGGATTCTCCTCATTTCTTCATTGTCATTGCGAGGCTTAAAACGCCTTTTTGAGTTGTTAATTTTTCTTACGAAGCAATCTTCTGTTGTTATTATATGTCAAGGAATTTTCGCATTCAAGAAAAGTTAAAAGCCTGTGCTATACTATAGAAAAATTATAAATTCAGGATAAACTAAGTGGGTGAAACGATGAGCTTTCAGCATAAAGAACTGGCAAACGGTCGCTGGGCGCAAATGTCTTTATGTGAACAAATGGCAAATATCGGCAGCGAAGTGAGCCGCGCGCTTAACTGGAAGAAAAAGAACAGAAATGATCTTTCTCTGGAAGCGGTAAACCGTGCCTTGGAGTTATTGGATTTAACAGTCGGTTCTCTGAACGGGTATTCCCGCTTAAAAGAATGTTTAAGGGTAAGAGAAAGCCTCGTTGATTATTTTTACGGTGATAACGTCTTTTCCTCATCAGAAACTTTATGGAAAAAATATTTTGATGCTTTCGCCTATGCTGCAAGAAAAAATTTTTAGCAAATTATAATCTGTTGAGAAATAAAAACACTTTATTGATATAATTAAAATTGTATTTGGTTGAAAGCGGTTGTTTATGAAAGTACTGGTTTTAGGTTCCGGCGGGAAAATTCATGCAATTATATGGAAGCTGTCACAAAGTCCTGCTGTCAGCAAAATTTTCTGTACTTTTAAAAATGCCGCAATAGAAAAACTCGCTGAATATATTGAAATCAGGGAAAATGATACCCCAAAGCTGCTTGAATTTATAAAAAGCAATGAAATAACTCTGACAGTTGTAGAATCCGATACTGCAATAAATTCAGGAATAGCAGACCTTTTAAGAAAAGAAAATATTGCTGTATTTGGTGCAGGAATAGCCTCTTCTAAAATAGAAATTTCTAAAAGCTTTGCAAAAAAGTTTTTTCATAAATATAAAATTCCAACAGCGCCTTTTGGAGTGTTTGAGAAGGAAAGTCTGGCGATTGACCATGCAAGAAAAGCAAAATACCCTCTTGTTGTAAAATATGACAGCAGAATTCCGGGCAGCGGAACAATAATTTGTGAATCATTTAACGAGGCGAAAACGGCAATAGAGTATTGTCTAAATAATTTATATAAACCTGTGGTAATAGAAGACTTTATTGCAGGAAGATCCGTTTCATTTCATGTTATTACAGACGGATACAATGCTCTGCCTCTTTCTGCGGCTTATACTTATAAAAAGTCCGATGAAGGAAACAGCGGTTATACAACTGAAGGAATGGGAGCTTATGCACCTGTTTCATATTTTGACAGACAGCTGGAAGAAAAAATTGCGCAAAAGATTTTCTTTCCGCTTATTGACGGGTTAAATTCCGATAAAATTGGATTCCCCGGCGTTTTAAAAGCAAATATAATCATAGATGATAAAAACGAAGTTTATTTAGCCGGAATAAGTATTAGCTTTGGAGATCCCGAAGCTCAAACAATACTTCCTCTTCTTGATGAGGATTTGTTTGCGGTTATGTATTCAGCCGCAATAGGGGCATTGTCTGATGATTATGAAGTTTTAAACATAAATGACGAGCATTCTATATGTGTTGTTCTGGCATCATCCGGCTATCCGCATAAAATTAAAAAAGGGTTTGTGATTGAAGGTCTTGAAGAAATAGATGAAGATAACACTTTGATTTTTCATTCAGACACATCAAAAAACCTTTACGGGGAAACTGTTACTGCCGGCGGTCGTGTTTTGTCTGTGGTTTCTGTCGCTTCAACGCTTCATCGGGCGCATGATGCTGTTTATGAGGCAATTGATTTAATTAGTTTTGATAATAGGAAATACAGAAAAGATATTGCAAAGCAAAGAGTTATGGAAGAAGTTTAGAATCTTAATTTATTGAACTTTAAATTTGGGGATAATCTTTTTTAAGCAAAAGATTATCCCCAAATTTAATATTATACCCATATGTTTACCATAATATTAATCAGGCAGAGCTTAAAATTCTTAAATTAACTATCGCAAAACATAGGTTAGCTGTGTTATTTCAAAAATTTCAGTGTTTACATAGACTAAAACTAGACTAAAGATAATAGAATTTTGGGGAGAAAGAATAAAAATGGCAACACAGTTGATTTTTCAGGCACCATCAGTTGAATTAAAGAAATTAACCAGTTTATGGTTTTTATTAACGGGTTTTACATGTAATTTAAAATGCAGACATTGTTATTTAGGGTGCAGTCAGACAAATAAATCAAGAAATTATTTAAATCTGGACAAAATTAAAACTGTTCTTGAAAGTGTCAAAGATGAGGGAATTGAAGAAATTTATTTAAGTGGAGGAGAACCCTTTCTGCACAGGGATATAAACAATATTATAAGACACTGCTTAAAATTTAATAATGTAACAATGCTAACCAATGGAACTTTAATTAATGACAAAAAAGCAAGATTTTTAAGACAAATAGAACAGGATTATGATTATGAGCTTATTTTTAGAGTTAGCCTGGATCATTATACAGAACTTAAAAATGACGAAATCAGAGGAAGAGGCTCTTTCAGGAAAGTAGTATCAGGTTTGGAGAATCTGGTTAATTACGGTTTTAACCCTATCGTTTCTGTAGTTAATATTTGGGATGAAGACGAAGAAAGCTTAAAAAACGGCTTTTTAAAGCTGCTGTCCAAATTTGATTTTCATCCGACTGATATAAATGTCAAAATAATTCCTTTAATAAAATCGGGAGAATACGAAAAAAATTATTCTGCATATAAGGAAGATGACATTGTTACCCGACAGGGACTAAAAAACTGTGATACTTCATTGTTTGATTGCGCAAATTCAAGAGTTGTCGCAGAGGATGGGATATATGCCTGTCCTGCTTTGTTAAACGACCCGCGCGGCAGGATTGGAAGCACTCTTTCTGAAGCGTCTACAAAAATTTATATGGAACCTAATATTTGTTATTCCTGTCAGGCAAGCAATAAAAATATGTTTACAAATAATTGGTAATATTTTTCAGACCAGTTTTTAAAAATAAATAAAGATTAACAATTTTCATGTTAAAATTTTTTTAACTTAAAGAATTTTTAGCGTGTATTGTAATGAAAAACTTGATTTGTCCCGAAAATAAAATGATTGAAGAATTTTTAAAAAGCAAAAATTTTCAAACAAAAATAGATGAACTTGCTGAGAAGTATAAAAATAAAAAAATTATTATTTATGGTGCAGGCATAACTTTTGATATAATCAAGAGAAATTATGATATTAGCAAATTAAATATAATTGGCGTTGCTGATAAAAAATTTAATGACGGAGATAAATATCATGGTTATAAGGCTTACAATTGTGAGACTTTCTTAAAAGAAAAACCTGATGTTGTTTTAATTTCAGTCTATGAAAGTGAAATAATTGAACGTTATTTTAGAAAAAATTTAATTCCTGAAGTTGGGGATTTTAAATACGAACCTTTAATAAATTATCCATATAATGAACGTTTTAAAAGCCGCATAGATCTTTTAAAAAATATTTATTCACAGGATAAAATAAAAATTATTTTAGGAAGCGGAGGAAAACAAACTCCTGAAGGCTGGACTTCCACAGATGTTGATTTGCTTGATATTACTGAAAAAGAAAACTGGACAAGATTTTTAAAGAAAAATTCTATTGATAATCTTCTTGCAGAGCATGTTTTTGAACATCTGGAGATTGAAGAAGTAAAAGCAGCGTTTAACAATATTTATGAATATCTGAAAAGAGGGGGCGTTTTGCGTTTTGCAGTCCCGGACGGATATCACCCCGGCGAGTTTTATAAAAATTTGACAAAACCCGGCGGCACAGGTTCCGGCTCTGAAGATCATAAGCTCTTTTTTAACATAGATTTGTTGCAGGAAATCGTTGATAGAGAAAAATTTGATATTATTCCGATAGAATATTTTGACAATAACGGTATTTTTCACAAGGAAAAATATAGTTTGGATAATGGCTATGTATCTCGTACAGCAGATAATTATCCAAATTCCGCATTTGTCAAAAATCCTGAAGAAGCCGTAAAATTTTATGAGTCAATTCCTGAAAACCTGAGATACCAATTTGAAAAGGGTAACCTTGGATATACTTCATTATTTGTTGATATTGTGAAGAAGTAATACTTTCTAAAGGAAATTTATTAATATGCTTAAATTTATTAAAAAAAAATATAACCTTTTCATAATACGCCAGTATAGAAAATTATTTAAAGAATGTATTGGAACATACTATAAAAAATCATATTCAATTGATGGTGAAGATATGCTTGTATCAAGCTTTTTTGCATCTGATACTGATTACAAAGGATTTTATGTAGATATAGGTGCGCATCACCCCTTTCTGTTTTCCAATACACATTATTTTTATGAAAAAGGCTGGAGAGGTATCAACATAGACCCAACACCCGGTTCGATGGAAGCATTTAATAAATTTAGAACAGAAGATATCAATCTGGAAATTGGAATTGGTGCAAAAAAAGATATATTAGAGTTTTTTATGTTTAAACAGCCTGCTTGTAATACTTTTGATAAAAAACTTGCTTCTGAACGTGAAAATATATATTCATTAAAAGAAATAAAAACTATTCCTGTTCATACAATTAATGAAATATTGGAAAAATATTTGCCTGAAAATACAAAAATTGACCTTTTAAATGTTGATGTAGAAGGTTTGGATCTAGAAATTATTAAAAGCCTTAATTGGGAGAAATATCTACCAAAATTCCTGATGATTGAGGATCTAAGTTTAAAAGAAGACTGTAATATTTTTAGTGAAAATCAGAAATCCGAACTTGTAGATTTTCTATTTAAAAAAGGGTATGTTCCTATTACTAAAACAAGAAGAACAATAATATTCAAACGAGATGAAAATAATTAATAATTTTATAAATATTTATTAAATTTTCATATTTTCTTCAAGCGGATATGCATAACAGTTTTTATTGCAAAATGACGGGACAATTCCATGTTTTCCGTTTTCCCTTAATTTTTTATAATTTTTGCTATTCCATATTTCTTCCATATTTTGTTCAAAAAGATTACCAAACGATATTTGCCCATTATAGTCATAACAACAAATTGTTGCACTTCCATCAAGTTGGATATTCATAGATTTGTCAAAAGTAGAGCAATCTTTCATTGCTTGATTTGCCTCTTGTATATTTTTATAAATAACTCTCCTTAATTTTGGGTCATCAGGCTGTTCAAGTTGCGAATTTTTTCTTATATAAGGTTTCCTGAAAGTCGGAGAAAGCCCTAATTCTTTGCAAAAATCTTCAAAAGCTTGCATTTCATGTTGGTTATGCTGAAAAACACAATATTGAGCAGCGATGTATACTTTCTTTCCGTATTTAATATTTAAATCATTAAACAGTTTTAAATATTCGAGAGACTTCTTAAGATTACCGCCCTTTCTGTATTTCTCATATACTTCCTGAGTCATTCCGTCTATAGATAAAACAAGATAGCTCAGTCCCGATTTTATAAGTTCTTCGGCAAGCTGCGGCGTTAGACATTTGCAATTAGTGCTTATATGTGTTTTTGCAAATTCTGAAGTATATTTAATTATATCTATTATTTCTTTATTTAACATGGGCTCTCCCCAAGTGAATAGATACACAAACTTAGCATAAGGCTTGATTTTATCAGCTATTATTTTAAAATTTTCAAAAGACATATGACCTTTTTTTCTGGTAATTAATCCGCCGCCAGTAGCACATTCTACACAGCTAAGATCACAGCCTAAAACAGTTTCTATGCAATATAATTCGGGATAAATTTCTTCTTTTAATTCTATATTTTGTTCATTCATATAAATATCCTCAAGAATAGCCTAAGTTATCAAGTTTATTTTACAATATTAAATTTAATCTTTACACATTTCTATTTGTAATTTTTTTTTCATTTCTTCAAATTTTAATATTTTTTCAGTGCTTTCTGGATTTTGTTCTTTTAACATACCTACCAGGCGGCTAATTTCATTTATTGATCTTTTTTTTATGGAAAGTATTTTATTATCATAATATTTGTTGAGAGTTAAAAAATTTTCTGTTAGCACAGTAAATTTATTTTCTTCTGAGGTAGAATGAAAATTTCCTGAGCTTCTTAATCTAAATACACCCAGATGCTCATTTAAAACAGCAGCTTTTTCATTTTTTAGCAACATTCCAAATAATACTATATCTCCCATGCAATCAGAATAATTTTGAATATTATTTTTTATAAAAATATCTTTTCTAAACATTACTGTTAGGGTTTTTGAAATATAGGGACTGGCAAAATTATGTAATTCAACTTCTCGATATTCTTTATATTTTTCATCAGAAAAATGCTCTTCCAAACATTTATGGCGCATTTCAAAGTTTTCTTTTTCGTATTCAATATAAAATCTATGGCAGCAATATGAAAAATCTTTATTTTTATCCAAAAAATCAACCTGTTTTTGGAGTTTATATACATCACACCAGTAGTCATCTCCTTCAAGTAAAGCAACATATTCTCCTTTTGCTTTTAATACCAGATCGACCAGATATTGACCCTGTTTGTTAATTTCGTTAAAAGCAGGCTTTATTATGTGAGGATATTTATCAATATAATCTTGAATAATCTGTTTTGTATTGTCAGTTGAACAATCCTCTCCCGCAATAACCTCATATTTAAAATTGGTTTTTTGCTCAAGAATACTGTCTAAGGCTTTTGCAATATATTTTTCTTGATTATATGTGATAAGACATACGCTAACTTTAGGATTTGACATTTTCACTCCTTATATTACTCACAACTGCAAAAGCTATTGCTCTGTCAGAACAATGGGAAAGCGATATTTGTGTGCAAAATTTGTTATTATAATTAATTAAATTTACAAATGGAGAGCCGTCGGGCTTATTTAAAATTTCAACTTCATTATATAAAAGTTTTAAATTGCTTAGAGAATTTAATGCTTTAATTATGGCTTCTTTTGCACAATACCTTGCCGCAAGATGCTGCGAGGGTTTGCTTTTTGAAAAAGAGTAATTTATTTCATTTTCAGTAAAAATTTTATTTAAAAAAGCATTGTCATTTTCTAAAGACTTATTTTCAAATCTTGAAATATTTTCTATATCAGTTCCCACCGCAATATTTTCCATTAACTCAATCATAGTTTATGCTCGTAAATTCCTTATGTATAAAATATCCCGCTCTTAAATTAAACTCATTCCAGTATATTATCATATTTCAGAGGTTTCGATTTTACCCTTTTTTTAGTTGATTTACTAAATTTTAAACTTTTGCTAAAATTTAGTTGGGGATAGAATATTTTAAAAATTATGATTGAAAATAATAAAATTATAACAGCATCTGTATATGTAACTTCGCCCATGTTGCCTGATTTAAATGATTTCCAGGATGAACTGGCAGAAATTTGGGCATCAAAACAGCTTACTAATATGGGGCGAAAACACCAACTTCTTGAAACAAAACTCAAAAATGTTTTGAAAGTTGAAAATGTTTCTTTGTTTAATAACGGCACAATAGCTCTTTTAACTGCAATTAGAGCTCTTAATTTGCGGTATCAAAGCGAAGTTATAACAACTCCCTTTACTTTTGCGGCGACTCCTCATTGTATTGCGTGGAACGGTCTCATTCCTGTTTTTTGCGATATTAAACCTAACACAATGACTATTGATGCCGATAAAATAGAATCTTTAATTACTGACAAAACCTCTGCAATTTTAGGCGTTCATGTTTACGGTTTCCCATGTAATGTGAAAAAAATTGACGAAATTGCAAAAAAACATAAATTAAAAGTTATATATGATGCGGCTCATGCTTTTTCAACAGAAATAAACGGCGCAGCTATCGGAAATTTTGGCGATATAACAATGTTTTCTTTCCATGCAACAAAGCTTTTTCATACAATAGAAGGCGGATGTTTAACTTACAACGACAAAAACTTGATAAATAAAATTTATAATTTAAGAAATTTTGGAATCAGGGATGAAGAAATAGTTGAAGATGTCGGCATTAACGGAAAAATGAACGAACTGCAGGCGGCTATGGGGCTCTTAAATCTTGAATTATTTGAAGCAGAAAAAAACAAGCGGGCGAAAATTGCTGAAAAATATATTCAAAATTTATCCGGTATAAAAGGGATTAGAATACCTCAAATGCCTGAAAATACAACAAATTCTTATCAATATTTTCCGATAATCATAGAAAATGAGTATAAAATAAGCAGAGACGAGCTATATTTGGAATTTAAAAAACATAATATTTACAGCAGAAAATATTTTTATCCTATATGTTCTGATTACAGCTGCTATAAAGAATTATTATCTTCTCATCCTGATAATTTGCCTGTTGCTAATGACTTAAAAAACAAGGTTTTATGCCTGCCGTTTTATGGGGATTTAAATCAGGAAGTTATAAATTTAATTTGTGAGGTAATGGC